>NZ_JBHZAG010000062.1:0-62223 GCF_042754125.1 Amycolatopsis sp. NPDC059235 | reverse complement strand
GGGTGTGGGTGGGGGGGGGGTTTTCACGGGCGAATATATGACTTACACCCCCAACCCCAGACCGCAGGAGAGCTTCGTATCGGGGTGCGGGGGAGGGGCTGGGTGCCTCGATTGTTGGGTGCAGCGGCTGCGGCTGGACTGGGCCCGTCCCGGCGGTTGGCGAGCGCGTGTCCCGGCGGCAGGCGGAGGCGGTCCGTGAAGGGCTCCTTGAGGGAATCTGGTTCCGTGAGGGGCCCCTTGAGGGAATGCGGGCGCGAGGGGGGCGCGCTGCTCTGAAGTTCGTGAGGGGAACCCTGAGGGACTCAGAGTCCCTCAGGGTTCCCCTCACGTACGGCTACTTGTCCAGGAGCAGGTGGACGGAGAGTTCCAGGCGGCTCGCGACGTCCGCGGCGGAGGCGCGGCGGGTCACCCACGCGACCAGGTTCGCCATCCAGACGTCGGCTACCACGTGGAAGATGTCGCGGTCCGCTTCGGTCGGGTCGTCGATGCCCATCGCGCTCGCGAACATGTCCTCCATCAAGCGGCCGACCAGTTCGACCTCGGCGGCCGCGGACGTGTCGGCGAACATGAACGCGCGCACCATCGCCTCGGTGAGGTGCGGATCGCGCTGCATCAGGCGGGTGTTGCGGCCCAGGACGAACATCAGCCGCTCGGCGGGGGTTTCGCCGGGGATCGCGCTGCGCTGGATTTTCTCGTGCGCGGCCTCGAACTGCTGCGCCAGACCCGACACGAGCAGGTGAATCTTCGACGGGAAATACCGGTACAGCGTGCCCAGCGCGACGTCGGCCTTCTCGGCGACCGCGCGCATCTGCACCGCGTCGTAGCCGCCCTTGGAGGCCAGCGAGAGCGTCGCGTCGATGATGCGGCGGCGGCGGTCCCGCTGGGCCGCGGAGCCCAGTTCCTCGCCCATCGCGCCGAGGCCGTTCGCCCGCGTTTTCGCCGCCGGCGTCTTCGCCTTCCCCGGCATCGCAATCCCCTCTGTCTTTGCGGAACTCGTTCCAGTTTCCGGCTAAGCGTACCTGCCCTGGAGAAAGGTTCAACTCTCGACCGCCTGGCGGAAAAACTGTAACACGTTCTACACTCGCCAGTAGCTCTGTACCCCGCGAGGAGGAGACCGATGCCGGTCGCGCTCACCGAGGAACAAACCGCGCTCGCTGCCGCCGTGCAGGCCTGGGCCGCGGCACACGATCCGGTCGCCGCCGTGCGCGCGGCCGAAACCACTGGAGCCGGCCTGCCCGACGGGTTCGCCGCACTCGGCCTCACCGGCATCGCGCTGCCCGCGTCGGTGAACGGGGCGGACGGGACTGTCGCGGATCTCGCGGCTGGGCTCGCCGCCGCGGCGGAAGCGCTGGTGCCGGGGCCGCTGCTGAGCACCGCGCTGGCCGGGCTCCTGCTTGCCGAGCATTCCAAGGAACTCGCCGCCGAGATCGCCGACGGGACCGCGCGGGTCGCGGTGCAACTGGACGAATCGGCGACCGTGCCCGGCGCGGACGCTGGGTCGTGGTTGCTCGCGCGTCGGGGCGAGCAGTACGTCCTGGTCCCGCCGGGGGCAGCGGTGGAACCGTTGGCTCCCTTCGACTTCTCCCGGTCGCTGGGCCGCGTCAAGCCCGACCTGCCGGGCGAGGTCCTCGACCTGCCGGAGGTCCGCGATCTCGCGGCAACACTCGCGGTCGCGGAGGCGGCGGGCGTCGCGCGCTGGTGCCTGACCACGGCCGTCGAGTACGCCAAGGTCCGGGAACAGTTCGGACAGGTGATCGGCGCTTTCCAGGCAGTGAAACACCTCTGCGCGGAGATGTTGTGCCGCACCGAAGCAGCCGAAGCGCTGGCTTGGGACGCGGCTTCGTCGGTCGGCGATCCGCTGGCCGTCGCGAGCGCCGCGGCGGTGGCCTTGGACGCTGCCGTCGAGAACGCGAAGGACTGCATCCAGGTACTCGGCGGAATCGGGTTCACTTGGGAGCACGAGGCGCACCTGTACCTGCGGCGCGCGTTGGCCTTGCGACAGTGGCTCGGCGGTTCGCAGCGGTGGCGGAAGCGGGCCGCGGACCTGGCATTGGCCGGGAAGCGGCGGACGCTCGGGGTGAACGTCGGCGAGGACGCCGAGGTGACCCGGCTGGTCACCGAAATCGCTGCCCTGCCAGAGGAAAACCGGCGTACCGCGCTCGCGGACTCGGGTTTGCTGGCCCCGCACTGGCCCCAGCCGTACGGCATGGGCGCGGACGCGGCGACGCAACTGCGGATCGACGCCGCGCTGACGGCGGCTGATGTCCGTCGGCCGGACATGGTGATCGGCGGCTGGGCAGTGCCGACGATTCTCGCGCACGGCACCGACGACCAGCGCGAACGCTTCGCCAAGCCGACACTGCGCGGCGAGGTGACGTGGTGTCAGCTGTTCTCCGAACCTGGCGCCGGCTCGGATCTCGCATCACTGCGCACGGTGGCGCGCCGGACCGACGGCGGCTGGCTGCTGACCGGGCAGAAGGTGTGGACGTCGCTCGCGCACGAGGCCGATTGGGCGATCTGCCTTGCGCGCACCGACCCGGAAGTGCCGAAACACAAGGGAATCACGTACTTCCTGGTCGACATGCGCGCCGAGGGGATCACGACGCGGCCGCTGCGCGAGATCACCGGGCGGAGCGTGTTCAACGAAGTCTTCCTGGACGACGTCTTCGTTCCGGACACGGACGTCGTCGGCGAACCCGGCGCTGGCTGGAAACTGGCGCGCACGACGCTGGCGAACGAACGCGTCGCGCTCGGCCGCGGCTCCGCGGTGGGCGAGAACGTGGAAGCACTGCTGGAATCGGCCCCTGCGGACGTGGATCGCGACCGGCTCGGCGCGTTGATCGGCCAAGGCAGCGCGTGCTCGGTGCTCGACCTACGAGCGACACTACGACGGCTCGACGGCCTCGGACCGGGTGCGGAATCGTCGGTGGCGAAGCTGCTCGGGGTACGGCACCGACAGGAAACCGCCGAGTTCGCCCTCGATCTCGCTCCGGAGCTGGTCGCGGAAACCCAAGCAGCACAAGAGTTCCTGCTCACCCGCTGCCTGTCCATCGCGGGCGGCACCACGCAAGTCCTGCTGTCCGCCGCCGCCGAACGCGTGCTCGGCCTCCCCCGCTGAGAAGTCCGTGAAGGGCTCCTTGAGGGAATCTGATTCCCTCAAGGAGCCCTTCACGGACCACGCCTCACTCGCTGCGGAGGCCCAAGGCGCGCGCGGTCAGTGAGGCGAGATGTGCGGGCTCGCGGTCAGACAACTGCCGAATCTGCGTCCGGCAGCTGAACCCGTCCGCGTGCACCACCGTGTCCTCCGACGCCGCTCGCAGCGCGGGCATCAGCTGATGCTCCGCGACAGCGACCGAAACGTCGTAGTGCCCACGCTGAAACCCGAAGTTCCCCGCCAGACCGCAGCACCCCTCCCGCAGCACTTGCGTCTGCTCAGACAACCGGCCGAGCAGTGCGGAGTCGGCGTCATAGCCGAGATCCGCGTGCTGGTGACAATGAACCTGAGTAAGCACCGGTGCCGAGGATTTCTCCAAAGCAGGCAGCTCCTTCTCCCCCAGATGCTCGGCGAACGTCCGCACACTCCGCTTCAGCAAGGGAGTCCGCGAGTCCTCCGGCAGCAGCTCGGCACCGTCCTCCCGCAGGGTCGCCGTGCAGCTGGGCTCCAGGCCGATCACCGGAATCCCCTCCTGAAGCCACGGGTCGAGCGCGTCCAGCGACCGCCGTAGGACTCGGCGCGCTGTGTTCAGCTGGCCGGTGCTGTGCCAAGTCAGTCCACAGCAGACGGTCCGCTCCGGGATGACCACCTCGTGCCCCAGCGCTTCCAGCACCGCGACCGCGTCCCGGCCGACTTGCGGGTCGAAGAAGTTCGTGAAGGTGTCCGGCCACAGGACGACCTTCGACGACGACGTCACCCGTTCCCGGCGGCGGAACCACGAAGCGAAAGTCGGCGAGGCGAGCTGCGGCAGTTCGCGTTCGGCGGCGATTCCGCCCAGCCGGTTCAGGGCCGGCCGGAGCGGGCCTCGCGACACGGCGTTGATGGCGCGCGCGAAGGGAGCGCCTAGCCGGAGCCAGCGCGGCAGCGCGCCCATCGTGTAGTGCGACATCGGGCGAATCCGGCGTTCGTAGTGGCGGCTGAGGAATTCGGTCCGGTAAGAAGCCATGTCGACGCCGACGGGGCAATCGGACTTGCACGCCTTGCAGCCCAGGCAGAGATCGAGCGCGTCGCGGACCTCGGAGGAACGCCAGCCGTCCTCGATGACGTCTCCGGCGAGCATTTCGAACAGCAGGCGGGCCCGGCCGCGGGTCGAGTGCTCCTCCTTGCCGGTCGCGCGGTAGCTCGGGCACATCATCCCGCCCGACTCGGATACGCATTTGCCCACGCCCACGCATCGGCGCGACGCCGCGGCCAGGTCGCCGCCGTCGGCGTGCAGGGCGAGGCGGGCTCGGGTCGGCAGGACCGGCGGGGCGATGACCGTCCGCAGGTCGGCGTCCAGCGGCGCGGGGTCGACGACCCGGCCTGGGTTCATGCCGTTCGCGGGGTCGAAGGCTGCTTTGAAGTCAGCGAAGGCCTGCATGAGCCGCGGCGAGAACATCAGCGGCAGGAGTTCGGCTCGGGCCTGGCCGTCGCCGTGCTCGCCGGACAGCGAGCCGCCGTGGGACACGACGAGTTCCGCGGCCTCGACCATAAACGACCGGTAGGCCTCCTTCGCTTCCGGCGCGGCCATCGGGAAATCGATCCGCACGTGGAGACAACCGTCGCCGAAGTGGCCGTAGACCACGCCTTTCCGGCCGTGCTTGTCCAGCAGCAGGTCGAATTCGCGCAGGTACGCGCCGAGCCGGTCCGGCGGGACCGCGGAGTCTTCCCAGCCCGACCAGGCCTCGGATCCGTCGGCCAGCCGGGTCGCGAGACCTGCGCCTTCCTCCCGGATGCGCCAGAGTTTCCGTTGCGCGGCAGGATCTTCCACGACCAAAGCAGTGGCTCCGACCTGCGGAGCGCGAGCGGCGACCTGATGGGCGACAGCCACCGCCTCCGCCGCGTCGTCGCCGCCGGTTTCCAGGTATAGCCACGCGGTTCCGTCCGGCAGGGTGCTGCGGTCGCCGGGTTTCCGGGCGTCCAATGCGGCGACGAGACCGGCTTCGATGCCTTCCATGGTGAGCACCGGAAGGTCGAGCAGCGCAGGGACCGCGTCGGCGGCGGCGATGCTGTTCTCGAAACCCAGCACGGCGAGGGCGCGCGTGGCCGGGATCGGGGCCAGGTCGACGACCGCGCTCAGCATGGTCGCGCAGGTTCCCTCGGAACCGACGAGAGCCTTGGCGACGTCGAAACCGTTCTCCGGCAACAGGTATTCGAGGTTGTATCCGGAGACCCGCCGGGGCAGTTTCGGGTAGCCGAGCCGGATGTCGGCCAAGTATTCGTCGCGCAGGTCTCGCAGGCCGCGGTACAGCGCGCCGACCGAATCCTCGCGGGCGCAGAATTCCGCCAGCTCGGCCGGAGAGGTGGGGCCGACCTCGAGGCGGGTTCCGTCGAGGAGGGCGATTTCCAGCGCGCGGACGTTGTCGACCGTCTTGCCCCACGCCACCGAATGCGAACCGCAGGCGTTGCTGCCGATCATGCCGCCGATCGTGCAGCGGCTGTGCGTCGACGGGTCCGGGCCGAAGGTGAGCCCGTGCCCGGCGGCCCGTTCGTGCAGCCGGTCCAGCACCAGACCGGGTTCGACGCGCGCGGTGCGGGCGGCGGGGTCGATGTCCAGCACGCGGTTGAGATGCCGGGTGAAGTCCAGGATCACCGCGCGGTTCGCGGCCTGCCCGCCGATGCTGGTCGCCGCGCCGCGCGGGAGGACCGGCGCGCCGTGCTCCGCGCACACCTTCAGCGCCGCGACCACGTCTTCCGCACTGCGCGGGCGCACGACGAGCAGCGGGATGTGCCGGTAGTTCGACGCGTCGGTGGAGTGGGTGGCGAGCGTGGCCGGGTCGCCGGCGACCTCGCCGGACACCGCCCGCGCGAGGGCTTCCTGCAGTGCCGAATGCGTACGGGCTCGGGCCGGCATGGGCGTCTCCTGGGAAATCGGGGGTTCACAGCGCCGCGGTCCTCGGGCTACCGTGAAGGCTCGCCACATAGTGGATATAGCTTCCACATGTTGTCAACATCGACGTGAGGAGTGGTCTCCTTGACCGACATGCCCCGCAACGAAAGCGTGTTCACCTGGGCAGCGCCCCCGCTGAAGTTCGGTGCCGGCGCGCTCGACGAGCTGGGCGCGGAGGTGGCCGCCCGGCAGGCCAAGTCGTGCCTGATCCTCACCGACCCCGGTGTCCGCGGCACCGGCATCCCGGACCGGGCGCTCGACTCGATCCGCGCGGCCGGGGTGAAGAGCGAGATCTTCGACGGCGTCGGCGTCGAACCGACCGACGCCAGCATCGACGAGGCTGTCGCCTACGCCCGCCAGCAGGAATGGGACTGCTTCGTCGCGATCGGCGGCGGCTCGGCGATCGACACCGCCAAGGCCGTCAACCTGCTGACCACGCACCCCGGCGAGCTGCTCGACTTCGTGACGCCGCCCATCGGCGCGGGCAAGGCCCCGTGGCTGCCGCTGAAGCCGCTGATCGCTGTCCCGACCACGGCGGGCACCGGTTCCGAATCGACCACGATCTGCGTCGTCGACCTGCTCGGCCTGCACCTCAAGGCCGGAGTGAGCCATCCGTCGCTGCGCCCGTCGCTGGCGGTCGTCGACCCGCGCACCACGATCAGCCTGCCGTCGGAGGTGACCGCGGCCAGCGGCATGGACGTCCTGTCGCACGCGTTGGAGAGCTACACCAGCGTCGCGTTCGACGCGAAGCCCGCGCCGGAAGACCCGATGAAGCGACCGGCTTTCTGCGGCTCCAACCCGATCAGCGACGTCTGGTGCGAGATGGCGTTGACATTGGTGGGCAAGCATTTGCGCGCCGCTGTCCTCAATGGACGCGACCTGACCGCGCGCACCCAGATGGCACTGGCGTCCACCTACGCCGGAACCGGTTTCGGCAACGCGGGCACGCACCTGCCGCACGCGAACGCCTACCCGATCGCCGGGGCAGTGAAGCAGTACCGCGCCGCGGGTTACCCGGAAATGCCGATGGTCCCGCACGGCCAAGCGGTGTCCGCGACCGCCGCCGAGGTGTTCCGCTGGACCTACCCCGCGTCGCCGGAACGGCATCTGCACGCCGCGCATCTGCTGTCCGGCGGGCAGACGTTCACCACTACAGACGGTGCGGACGCCCTCCCGCACGTGCTCACCGAGCTGATGGCCGACATCCAGATGCCGAAGGGACTGCACGCGTTCGGTTACGGAGACGAGGACATCGACACCCTCGTCGACGGCACGCTCAAGCAGACCCGCCAGCTGGCTGTCGTGCCCCGTCCGGTCACCCGGGCCGCGCTCGAAGACATCTTCCGCCGTTCGCTCTGACCACCGGGAGTTATCAATGGCGACAACTCCGGAGAAGAGCACCGACGTCCGCCTGGTGGTCGCGTCCAGCGTGTTCGGCACGACCGTCGAGTGGTACGACTTCTTCCTGTACGGCACCGCCGCGGGACTCGTGTTCAACAAACTGTATTTCCCCGGCTCCGATCCCCTGGTCGGCACCGTGCTGGCCTTCGCGACCTTCGCGCTCGGCTTCCTCGCCCGCCCGGTCGGCGGCTTCATTTTCGGCCATCTCGGCGACCGGATCGGGCGCAAGAAAATCCTCGTCGCGACCATGCTCATCATGGGCACCGCGACCTGTCTCATCGGCCTGCTGCCCGACTATCAGATGATCGGACCGGCCGCGCCGATCATCCTCGTCGTCCTCCGCCTGGCCCAGGGCGTGGCCGTCGGCGGCGAATGGGGCGGTGCGGTGCTGATGGCCACCGAATACGCCCCGCGCGGGAAACGCGGTCTCTACGGCAGCTTCCCGCAGATCGGCCTGGCCATCGGGCTCACGCTGGGCACCGGCGTGCTGGCCCTGCTCAACGCCATCACCAGCGACGCGGCCTTCCTCTCGTGGGGCTGGCGAATCGGCTTCCTGCTCTCCGCGGTGCTGGTGCTGGCCGGCCTGCTGATCCGGGTCAAGGTCATGGAAACCCCGGCCTTCCGCACCATGGCGGCCGAGGAGGGCACCGCCACCGTCCCGGCCGTCGAACTGGTCCGCGACCGGCTCTCCCGGCGGCATTTGCTGCTGGGCATGGGCAGCCGTTTCACCGAGGGCGTGGCGTTCAACGCGTGGGCGGTCTTCGTGATCTCCTACGGCAGCGGAACGCTGAAACTGGACCGGCAGCCGCTGCTGGTCGGCGTGATGATCGCGGCCGCGGTGATGGTGGTGTTCATCCCGGTGTTCGGCAGGGTGTCCGACCGCTTCGGCCGGCGGCGGACCTTCACCACCGGAGCCGTGACGACGCTGGTGCTGGCGATCCCGGCGCTCGCGGCGCTGCACAGCGGCAATCCCGTGCTGATCACGCTCTCGTTGATTGCCGTGCTGGGCATCAGCTACCCGGTGATGTACGGCCCGCAGGCCGCGTTTTACGCCGAACTGTTCCCGATTTCTCGGCGGTGCACGGGGATTTCGGTCGTGTACCAGCTTTCCGGCGTCGTGGCTTCGGGGCTCACTCCGTTGATCCTCGCTTACCTCGCCGGGAAGACCGGGACGACCGGCATCCTGATCTACCTCGCCGCGACGACCGTGATCAGCGTCGCCTGCACGCTGGCGATCCGCCAGAGCGATCTGTTCGACGACGACGTCAAGGCTCCCGCACCGGTGAAGGAGGTTCCGCGCTTCACCTGAGCGGCAGGCCTCGTGAGTGGTATTGCCGGTTAGCGCCGGCCAATACCACTCACGGGCCAACCCGCCTCGCCTGAGCGCCCCGGCGGAACAGCAATGTCGAAGTAGTGGCCGCCCGGCCCGCGCTGCGACCGTGATGCCCATGGCACACAAGGCCGCGATGGCGGGAATCATGAACGTTGCGCTGGGGCACATGGCATCACAGGCCTTGTACGTGGCGGCCAGGATGAAACTGGCCGACCGGCTGGCAGACGGCCCCGCGGAGACCGGGCAGCTGGCATCCGAATGCGCCGCCGACCCCGCTCTCCTCGGCAGGCTCCTGCGCGCGCTGGCCGCCGCGGAGGTGCTGGAGCAGCGCGGGCCGGAGCTTTTCGCGCTGGCCCCGATGGGACACGCGCTGCGGGACGGGGTGCCGAACTCGGCGCGGAACTTCGTCCTTACCTATCTCTCCCCTCCGGTATGGAACGCCTGGGCCGATCTGGAAACCACCGTCCGCACCGGGGAAACCGCGTTCGACCGCGTGCACGGCATGGGCGCGTTCGACTACTGCGCCGCGCATCCCGACGTGGCGGCCGTGTTCCACCGCGCGATGGCCGAGGACGCGGCACAGGTGGCCGAGGTGCTGGCGGAGGAATTCGACTTCTCCGCTTTCGGCACGGTAGCCGACATCGGCGGCGGGAACGGCACGCTGCTCGCAGCGGTGCTGGCCGCGACGCCGGACCTGCGGGGCATCCTGTTCGACACCGAACTGGGCGTGGCGGCGGCGCCGGACGTACTGGCCGGAGCCGGAGTCAGCGACCGGTGCGAGACGGTCGCCGGCGACTTCTTCGCCGGCGTGCCGCGAGCGGACGCCCACCTGCTCAAAAGCGTCGTGCACGACTGGGACGACGACGCCGCGGTCCGGCTCTTGTCGACCTGCCGCCGGTCGCTGCCTGACACCGGCCGGGTGCTGCTGGTCGAACGGGTCCTGCCCGTCGAGGCCCCCGCCGGTCCCGACCCGGCGCTGGTGCGCCACCAGCTCGCCGGACCGGTGATCATGGGCGGACGCGAGCGCACCGCCGACGAGTTCCACAAGGTCCTCGCGGCTTCCGGATTCGCTCTCGAGGAGATCGGGAAACCGTTGGGTCGCACCGGTTTCCACGTCATCGCCGGCCGTCCCTGCTGAGCCGCGCAGATGCCGGACCGACTGTCCGCCGGCCCGCCCGCCGACGGACTGGCCTACTTGCGCGCGGTCGCGGCGGGCGAGGCCGCGCAGCCGCCGGCAGCGGCGACCCTCGGGTTCGAACTCCGGCTGGCCGAACCGGGCCGGGCGGAACTCGGATTCGTCCCGGCCGCGGCCCACCTGAACCCGATCGGCATCGTGCTCGGAGGGGTGTGCTCGGCGGTCTGCGACGCCGCCTGCGGCTGTGCCGTGCTGAGCGTGCTCCCGCCGGGCGCGCGGCACACGACCCAGAACCTCAACGTCAGTTTCGTCCGCGAGGTGACCGTCCGCAGCGGACCGATGACATGCGCGGCGAGCGTCCTGCGGATCGGCCGCCGGACCGCGCTCGCGCAGGCGTCGCTGGCCGATGCCGGCGGCAGGCTGCACGTTCACGCCACGAGCACTTTCGTCGTCACGCCGCCGGACGACGCGGCAGAGCTCCGCTGAGGACCACGTCCGTCCCGAACCGACCGACCAGAAGACGAGGACCGAACCGTGCGCGAATACCGTACCCCTGAACTGGTGCCCATTCCGGACACGGCGACCACCGCGGACGCCCCGGCCGAGCGGGCCGGCCGGAGCCCCGGACAGGTCGTCCTGCGTCGCCGAACGGCCGAAGGCTGGACCGACGTCACCGCCGCGTCCTTCCACGACGAGGTCCGCGCACTGGCCGCCGGGCTGATCGAGTCCGGGGTGGCGGCCGGGGACCGGGTCGCGCTGCTGTCGCGGACCCGGTACGAGTGGACGCTGCTCGACTACGCGATCTGGTACGCGGGCGCGGTGACCGTGCCGATCTACCCGACGGCGTCGGCCACGCAGATCGCGCACGTCCTGCGCGATTCTGGCGCGGTGGCCGCGCTGGTGGAGACTGCGGAGCACCGGGCGCTCGTCCTCGCCGCAGGGCTGCCCGCCGAGCGCGCCACGGTCATCGACGACGCAGGGCTCGCCGGTCTCTCCGGCCGTGCCGGCGCGGCGAGCCTGGCCGCAGTCGCCGCCCGGCGCGCGGAACGCAACGCCGCGGACCTGGCCACCATCGTCTACACCTCCGGCACGACCGGGGTGATGAAGGGCTGCGCGCTCAGCCACCGGAACCTGCTCGCGATGGCCCGCAACACCATCGCCGACATTCCGGCGATCTTCGCCGAACCCGGCGGGTCGACAGTGCTCTTCCTCCCGCTGGCGCACAGCTTCGCCCGGTTCGTCCAGATCGCCGCCGTCGAATCGGGGCTGGTTCTCGGGCATCTGCCGGACCCCTCCTCCATCATGACCGAACTGCCCGTGTTCCGGCCGACATTCCTGCCGGCGGTGCCGAGGGTGCTGCAGAAGATCTTCGACACCGCGGTCCGCACCGCGACCGAGGAAGGCAAGGGCGGCCCCTTCCGGCAAGCGATCGAGATCGCCATCGAGTACAGCCGCGCGCAATCCGGCGAAGGGCCGAAGACCACGCTGCGGATGAAGCACGCCATGATGGACAAGATCGTCTACGGCCGCCTTCGCGAAGCGGTCGGCGGCGCCGAGTACGCGGTGTCCGGCGGCGCCGCGCTCGGCGAGCGGCTCGCCCACTTCTACCGCGGCATCGGCATCACGGTGCTCGAGGGATACGGCCTGACCGAGACCACCGCACCGGTGACGGCCAACGTGCCCGGCAAGGTCAGCCCGGGCACCGTCGGCCGCCCGGTCCCCGGCAACGCGATCAGGCTCGCCGAGGACGGCGAGATCCTGGTCAGCGGCCCCACCGTGTTTTCCGGCTACTGGCAGGACGAAAGAGCCACCAAGGAGGTCTTGGACCCGGACGGCTGGCTCAGCACCGGAGACCTCGGCGCCATCGACGACGACGGCTACCTGAGCGTCGTCGGGCGCAAGAAGGAGGTCATAGTGACCGCCTCGGGCAAGAACGTCGTGCCGGAGCCGCTGGAGGACCTCGTCCGCGCGCATCCGCTGGTGAGCCATTGCGTGCTGGTCGGCGACGGCAGGCCGTTCGTCGCCTGCCTGATCGCGCTGGACGCCGACGAGCTCCGGTTCCGGGGCGCCGGCCCCGAACCCAACCGCGATCCGGCGCTGCTGGCGGAGATCGAGCTCGCCGTCGCGGCGGCGAACGAACAGGTGTCCGCGGCCGAGTCGATCAAGAAGTTCGCCGTGCTCGACCGCGAACTCGACGAGGAACACGGCCACCTGACTGCTTCGCTGAAGGTCCGGCGAGCGGCCGTCGTGCGCGATTTCGCCGCGGACATCGAAGCGCTTTACCGCGGCTAGGGCCCGCCGGTGCCCGGGCGGGCCCAGCCGCACCGTCCGGGCTCAGCCGACCGTGCGCTGCGCCGGAATCGCCGTCGGGAGGGCCACGAGCACCGGCGGATCGGTCATCCGCAGCCGGCGCAGCGACAGGTCGAGCTGCGCGGCCGGACGACCCTCGCCGATGGTGACTCTCGGCGAGGGTCTCGCGACCAGCATCCGGCCGGAGTCCGGCCCGGCGGGGCCGGCGCCGGCGTTCGGCAGCCCGCAGGCGACGACGTGCCAGTCCCCCGGCGGGATGTTGTCGATCCGCCACGGACCGGGGGCGGGCAGCCGCGTGCAGTGCCGCGGCCTGCCCTCCGGGATCGGCCCCTCGAACAGCGCGACGATGATCAGCCCGGTGAACTCTTCCTCGCTGGCGATCGTCCCTCCGATCGAGCCGCGCCCGCCCGCTGCCTCGTGGTCCGGCGCGCCCGGCACGGAGCCGCCGGAACTCGCCTGGCGGCGGAACGCCGTCGGCGTGAGGCCCACGCTGCGCGTAAACCGCGACGTGAAGGTGCCGAGGCTGTTGTACCCGACGGCGAAGGAGATCTCGGTGACGCTGGCATCCGTGGCGAGCAGCAGCCGCTTCGCCTCCTCCAGCCGGATCGCCGAAAGGAACCGCCCCGGGGTGATCCCGGTGACCCGCCGGAACAGCCGGCAGAAGTGGAATTTGCTCAGACTCGCCGCCCGGGCCAGGTCGTTGATGGAGATTTCGTCGCCCGGCCGCTGTTTCATCAGTACGATCGACCTCTCGATGCAATCGACCATCATTGCAGATCCCCCTTTTTCTGCCACCACAAACAAGAGGTCGCATAGCCGGAAAAACCCGGCCGCGATCCGCACCCCCTGATAACGATGAAACCCCAGATCCGCCGAAGCGGTACACCGCGGTTTCGCGCGGCCCGCGTCACGAAGAATGCACACTCGCAGTGCCGAGTCTAGCAGCAGTTTACGAGGGCAGCTCCGAAATCAGCCGCTTGGCGCAACGGCAGTCACGGTGCGCGCTTGGGTGTTAATCGCGAAAGGCCCGGCAAGGCGGCCACACACGGATAACTCCGTTATCCGGACAACATTTCCGGCGATCGGCCGCCAAGCGCGAAGAGCCGGGTTCACCGCTTGCGCGGCAAACCCGGCCGGTTCGCGCCAATCGTCTTGCGCCATCCGCGAATACGCGGAGAGGCAAATGGACTACTGCGGAAAAGACAGTTTGATTTCAGTACCGTCGCGTCCGTCAGGTGTGTGCCGCACCCTCCTGCATCCGCAGTTCGAGCTGCTCGAAGAGATCAATGCCGATTTCGTCGAGGACGAGCATGTGCATGACGCGTGCGCCCTCATTGTTGTCGCCGAAAAAGAACTCGTCGAGAAAGACCTTTTCCGGCGTCTGGTACGGCTCGCCGTATCGGGTGACGAGAACTTCCTCGTCATTCGACGGCTTCATCGCGGGAACGCCGGGCCGGCCCGCCGCCCATTCCTGCCAAGCGGCTTCGGTGATCCGTCCGGAAAGCCAGCGGAAACCGGCCGCCTTGCCGGAAACCGGCTGGATCCGGCCCTTGCCCCCGGCATAGACGACCGCGACCCAGACGCTGTCTCCGGTCATCGCCACCCGGCCGGTCGTGTGGAGTCCGTACATGAGGGTCAGCCCTTTCGTCACGGGGTGGGAAACACGGCTCTGGTGAACGTGTCGAACGCGCGGCCGGGCAGCGTCCGGTGCAGCAGCAGGAGGAGCCGGGGAAGCAGGCCCACCTGGTAGCGCGGCGCCGGGCGGCGAACGGTCAGCACGTGCTCGATCGTCTTGGCGACCTCCTCCGGGGTGACCGCGAACCGGGCGCGGCCCCGCGGGTTTTCGGGATGGCGGTAGACCTCGTGCCATTCGTCGAAGCGCTTCCAGAACTCGGCGTAATGCCCGGCGGCGCGCTGGAGGCCGAGGGTGTCCCTCGACGAGTCGACGAAGGCGGTGAACGCCGGGCCCGGCTGCACCACCACCACCTGGACGCCGTGGCTGGCGGCTTCGTGCCGCAGCGCGTCGCTCAGCGCCTCCAGTCCGTGCTTGGCGGCCTGGTAGTAGCCGCGCCCGGCGGTGCCGAACCGGCCGAAGAACGAGGAGACGTTCACGATCCGCCCCCGCCCCTGCGCGCGCATCCCGGGCAGGACCAGCTTGCTCAGCAGCGCCGGGCCGATCAAGTTGGCTTCGAACTGGGCACGGACGGCTTCCATCGGGGTCTCCTCGACGGTTCCCGCCAGGCCGTATCCGGCGTTGTTCACCAACACGCCTACCGCGCCGTGGCGGGCGGTGATCTCCGCGACCACCGCGGTCATCGACTGTTCGTCGACGAGGTCGAGTTCCCTGGTCTGGATGCCGAGTCCGGCGAGCTCGGCCAGTGTCTCGACCTTGCGCGCGGTCGCGTAGACCGGCCAGCCGCCGCGGTGCAGGCGCAGTGCCGCGGCGCGGCCCATCCCGCTCGAGCAGCCGGTGATCAGGACCGCGCCGGGGCGCGGCTCAGCCATTGCCGGGCGCGGAGGCCGGAAGCCCGGACACCTTGCTCCTGGTCATCGCCGTGCTCAGCCCGAACGAGTCGACCAGGCGCACGACGAAATTGAACAGTGCGGCGGTGAACACCGCCTCCAGCAGCTCCTCCTCGCTCCAGCCCGCCGCGCGGGCGCCCTCCCAGTCGGCGTCGCCGATGCGCGTCGCCGCCGTGGTCACCTTGCTCACGAGCGCGAGCAGCGCCCGTTCCCGCTCGTCGACCGGCAGGTCGTCCACGCTGGACGAAGCAGCGACCGCCTCGGCCAGGTCGGCGCTTCCGCCGAACCGCCGCAGGAAGTAGTTGTGCGTGCCCACGCAGTACTCGCACTGGTTGAGCCGAGCGGTCCAGGCCGCGATCAGCTCCTTGAGCCTGCGGGACAGCGCGCCCTCGGCGCCCAGGGTCGCCACCCCGAAAACGGTGGCCTGCAACAAGTCCGGCTTGGTGCCGAGAAGCGTGAACAAATCGGGGACGAACGGAACGCCCATCATCTCCTTGAGCCGGGCGTAGAGTTCCGCTGTCCGGCCCTCGGCCTGTGCCTCCTCGACGACGGGCACCCGCACTCCGCCGGTCCGGCGCTGTTCGACTGACACCTGTTGCCTCCTGTCGTGGTTGGACAACCCAGCCTGGAACAGACGCGGCACGCGAAGTTCTCACATGTTGCTCACTTCGCCGCCGCCCTGTGCCCCGGGCCGGAAACCGGTGAAGCAACTTCGGAGAAGTTTGTCGCGGCGCTCGGGCACAGCATGGGTGAGACGCCGAAGCCTCAGCGCTGCGTCGAAACCCTTGTCAACCGCCGCGGCACGTCGCTGTGCCCTACCGCGTCCCTTCGGGCGAGCGCGGGTTGAGGAGACGAATTCAGTGGTGAACGACTACGACTACGTGGTGGCGGGTGCCGGCTCGGCCGGCGCCGTGATCGCGTCCAGGCTGTCCGAGGATCCCGCCCTCCGGGTACTGCTCGTGGAGGCCGGGCCGGACTACGCGGCTCCGGGGACGGTCCCGGCCGATCTGCTCGACGGCAGCCGGATGTCGTTGAGCGAGCACGATTGGGGCTACCGTGCGGACATCCACGGCGGCCGGAAGATCCGCTTCCCCCGCGGCCGGGTCACCGGCGGCTCGTCCGCGGTCGGTGCCGTCGTCGCGCTGCGGGGCGTGCCCGCGGACTACGACGAGTGGGCCGCGGCCGGCAATCCGCTGTGGGACTACGAGCAGGTGCTGCCGTACTTCCGGCGATTGGAGGACGACCTCGACTTCGCCGACGAATGGCACGGCCGGGGCGGCCCGATCCCGATCCGCCGCTGGCCCTCGGACGAGCTTTCCGCCTCCCAGCTCGCTTTCGTCGACGCGTGCGTGGCCGCCGGGTATCCGGAGGTCGCCGACCACAACCGTCCCGGCGCCACCGGCATCGGCCCGATCCCGTCCAACCGCCGGGTGCCGGGCGTCCGGTTCTCCACCGCGATGGGCTATCTCGATCCCGCGCGCGGCCGCGAGAACCTCACCGTCGTCTCCGGCTCGCTGGTCGACAAGGTGGTGCTCGAGAACGGCCGCGCCGCCGGGCTCGAACTGGTCTCGTCCGGCGGGACCTCGACGGTGCGTGCGCGCCGGGTGGTGCTCTGCGCGGGCGCGGTGAACAGCCCGGCGATCCTGCTGCGTTCGGGAATCGGGCCGCGGCGCGATCTCGCCGAGCTCGGCGTTCCGCTCGCGGCCGAACTGGACGGTGTCGGCGCGAACCTCATCGACCACCCGCGCACCGGCGCCTTCATGAGCGCCAAACCGGGTTCCTGGCAGGAAACCGACGCGTTTCTCCAGACCATCCTGCGCACCACCTCGACCAGCGAGGCGGTGGACGGGGCCGGTCCCGAGTTCAACGATCTGCAGTACTACCAGCTCGGACACTTCGACCTGACGCTGTTCCCCGAACTGCGGATGCTCGCGAGCGCCCAGACGATCCTGGGCGTCATGGTGGTGCACCAGCGGCCGCAGTCGCGCGGACGCCTGCGGCTGACGTCGGCCGATCCCGCCGCCCACCCCGAAATCGAGCTGAACTTCCTCGATCACGCTTGGGACCGGCGCGTGCTGACAGAGGGCGTGCGGCGCAGCTGGCAGCTGCTCACCGAGTCCAAAGTCGCGGAGTTCGGGGACCGTTCGATCGTGCTCGACGCCGAGAACATCGCCGACGACGAGATGGTCGCGCTGTACGTGCAGATGAGCCTGGACAGCGCCTATCACCCGGTCGGCACGGCGAAAATGGGGCCGGACCCGGAACACGGCGCGGTCGTCGACCAGACGTGCGCCGTGCACGGCGTGCCGGGGCTGTACGTGGCGGACGCGTCGGTGCTGCCTTCGATCGTCCGGTGCAACACCAACCCGACGACGATCATGATCGGCGAGCGGGTCGCCGAATGGCTGCGGGGTTCCTGACATGGCCCGATCCTGGCGGGACGTCCGCAGCCGGCTGCTTTCTCCGTCCCGTTCCGAAGTGAGTTTCGCGAAGCGGGGCTTTCCCCTCGGCGAACCGGAAGCCGTGCGGCGGCTCGAAAACAGCGCCGCCCATTTCGTCATGGGCTTCGAAGAGGCGATGGCCGCGAAGAACGTCGCCGACGCCGGACGGCGGCTGGAACGGCTGGACCGGCCGTTCCGAGGGTTTGCCTACGAGGGCGCCGCGATGGCGCTGACGATCCTCGACGCGGTGTCCCCTGCCGGACGGGGCCGGGTCGCCGCGTTCCTCGCCGGCCCGGCCGAAGCGCACGAGTACATGGCGATCGTCGGCAACGGCTGGGCACTGGCCCGGCTCCCGAAATGGCGATGGCGGGCGACGCTTCCCGCCCACCCGCTGCTGCGCTGGCTCGCGCTCGACGGATACGGCTTCCACGAAGCGTTCTTTCACACCGAGCGCTACGTGACCCGGCGGGAGCCGTGGCGGGCGCCCGCGCAGTGGCCCGGTTCCGCCGCCTACGCGGCCAGAGCCTTCGACCAAGGCGTCGGCAGAGCGCTGTGGTTCGTCTGTTCCGCTGACGTCGAACGCCTTTCCCGCACTGTGCTGGGTTTCCCGCCCGGCAGGCAGGCGGACCTCTGGGCCGGAGCCGGCCTCGCCGCGACCTACGCGGGCGGCGGCGAGCCGGACAAACTGGAGCTGCTCCGCCTGCGGGCCGGACAGGACGTGCTCGCGCTCAGCCAGGGCGCCGCCTTCGCGGCCAAGGCTCGGCTGCGCGCCGGTCTGTCCACATCGGACACGGAAACCGCGACGCGGGCCATCTGCGGGACCTCCGCGGAGCGCGCCGCCGCGGTGACCGACGAAGCGCTCGCCGGTTTGCCGCCCGACGGAGACCTTCCCGCATTCGAACACTGGCGCGTGCGCATCCAGCGCGGCCTCGCGAACGAACAGGAGCATTGATCAGATGTCGCCAGCCAATCACCGGCGGATCCGGAGAACGGCGCCCGTGCTTGCCGCGCTGGCCTTGACGGCGGGCGTGTTCACCGTCGCCAAGCCGCCGGCCGTCACCGCACAGGACCGGGCCGCGGCCGCCGCCAGGGTCAAGTTCACGCAGCTGCCGATCGCTTTCCCCGCGGGCTACCGTCCCGATCGCACCGTGCGCCAGGTCAACCCCGCCTACCAGCACATCCAGGCGTGGATCTCGTCGGTCGGAGCCGGGGCGGCGATGAACGACCTCGACGGCGACGGGCTGCCGAACGACCTCTGCCTCGTCGACCCGCGGTCCGATCAGGTCGTCGTGACCCCGGCCCCGGGAAGCGGGAACCGGTACGCGCCGTTCGTCCTCGACCCGGCTCCCGCCCTGCCGATGGACGACAAGATGGCTCCGATGGGCTGCGTCCCCGGCGACTTCAACGGCGACGGCCGGATGGACGTGCTCGTCTACTACTGGGGCCGGACCCCGGTGGTGTACCTCGCGAAATCCGGAGTGGACAAGCTTTCCCTCAGCGCTTACCGGCCGGTCGAGCTGGTCGCTCAGCCGTCGGGCTCCGGTCCGGGCTACCACGGCCCGCGGTGGAACAGCAACGCCGCCTCGATCGCCGACTTCGACGGCGACGGGCACCCCGACGTCTTCATCGGGAACTACTTCCCGGAATCGTCGGTGCTCGATCCGAACGGCCCGGACGACGTGGTGATGCAGCATTCCATGTCGCTGGCGCAGAACGCCGGTCGCGGCGAGGTCCTGCGCTGGAGCGGGGCCACGAACGGGCCGGACCCGACCGTGCGCTTCGACCCCCAGCCGACGGCCATCCCGCGGGACGTCGACTTCGGCTGGACGCTGTCGGCCGCCGCGGCCGACCTCGACGGGGACCTGCTGCCGGAGCTCTACATCGGCAACGATTTCGGTCCGGACCGCTTCCTGTACAACACGTCTGTTCCCGGGCGCATCCAGTTCGCGCCGGTGTACGGCGCACCGGACGCGACCACTCCGAAGTCCAAAGTGGCCGGTCACGATTCGTTCAAGGGCATGGGCGTCGACTTCGGCGACCTGCGCGGCACCGGGAAATTCGACATGTTCGTCAGCAACATCACGACCTCGTTCGGGCTCGAGGAAAGCAACCTGATGTTCCTCGACAACACCCGCGACGACGGCGAGATGCGCTCAGCCCTGCAACGGGGCAGGACGCCGATGCAGGATCACAGCTGGCCGATGGGGCTGGCCCAGAGCGGCTGGGGCTGGGACGCGAAGATGGCCGATTTCGACAACAGCGGCGACCTGTCCATCGTGCAGGCCACCGGCTTCGTCAAGGGGAAGACCAACCGGTGGGCGTGGCTGCAGGAACTCGCCATGACCAACGACGAACTGCTGGCGGACCCGTCCTTCTGGCCGAATTTCCCGGCGGGCTCGGACATCGCGGGCGACCAGCACCTCGCCTTCTACGCCAAGCAGGGCGGCGACCACTACGTGGACATCAGCCAGGACATCGGGCTCGGGGCGCCGTCGCCCACCCGGGGCTTCGGGATCGGCGACACCACCGGGCACGGCGCGCAGGACCTGGTGATCGCCCGCCAGTGGGAGGCTCCTTCCTTCTACCGCAACGACAATCCGACCGGGAACAAGTTCGTAGGGCTGCGCCTGTACCTGCCCACGGACGCCGGGGCCGGCTCAGCCGGGGATCTGCGCGGCCCTGGTACGCCCGCGATCGGCGCGCAGGTCCGGATCACCACCGCGGACGGCCGGGTGCACCTGAGCCAGGTGGACGGCGGAAGCGGCCATTCAGGCAAGCGCAGCTTCGACGTGTTCACCGGTCTCGGCACGTCGGCCGCCCCGGTCAGTGCCCAGCTGCGCTGGCGCGACAAGGGCGGTGTGATCCACGACCAGACGATGCGGATCAGCCCGGGCTGGCACGACATGCTGCTCGGCGCGCAGGCCAAGGAGGTACCGGTCCGATGACGGAAATCGCGAACCGGGGCTCGATCGCTCCGCCGGGAAACGCTCCGGCGATCGAGCCGGACGGGACTACGGCGGCGAGCGCGACGCGCGTCGAAGCTCCTTCCGCGGGCCCGGCTCCCGCGCCGGCGCCCCCCGCGGCGGGACCCGACAAGCGTTATCTGGCACTGCGCAACTTCGCCGTCTCCATCTCGGTGCTCAACGTGCTCGGGTACACCGTGCTGGGATTCGAGCAGCCCTGGCTGTGGCCGATCCTCGCGGTGGCCGCCGGATACGTCACCGATCTGGTGCTGGAGACCGTCTCGGCGTGGGCCTACCACCGCCGTCCCGGCTATCTCGGCGGACCGCGCAAGATGGTCGAATTCCTGTTGCCGGCGCATATCACGGCGCTCGCCTGCAACATGCTGGTCTACGCGAACTCCCTGCTGTGGCCGGTGCTGTTCACCGTGGTCGTGGCCGTCGGCCAGAAATACGTGCTCCGCACGATGATCCGCGGCCGGATGCGGCACTTCATGAATCCGTCCAACTTCGGCATCACGGTGTCGCTGCTGTTGTTCTCCTGGATCAGCATCGCGCCGCCGTACGAGTTCACCGAGTACGCGGGCGGCTTCTTCCGGTGGGTGATCCCCGGCCTGATCCTGGTCGCGGGCACGGCGATCAACGGAATGCTGACCGGCAAGCTGCCGCTCATCGCGGGCTGGGTGCTGTCCTTCGCCGCGCAGGCGCTGCTGCGGCACTGGTTCTTCGACGCGGCACTGGTCTCCGCGCTGGCGGTGATGACCGGGGTGGCGTTCATTCTCTTCACCAACTACATGATCACCGACCCCGGAACGACGCCGGTCCTGCCGCGCCACCAATTCGTGTTCGGGGCCAGTGTCGGACTCGTCTACGGGATTCTGATGGTGTTCAACGTGGTCTACACGCTGTTCTTCGCCGTCACCGTCGTCTGTCTCCTCCGCGGGCTCGGCTGGACCGTGGTGTCGTATCGGCGGCACGCCCGGCAGCGCGCGGCAGCCCTCACCGAAGGAACCGCGTCATGACCGCACACCGAGACCGGATCGCCATCGTGGGCATGGCCTGCCACTACCCGGACGCCGCGTCGCCCGCCGAACTCTGGGAAAACGTGCTGAGCCAGCGGCGGGCCTTCCGGCCGCTGCCCGACGAGCGGATGCGCTCGGCCGACTACTACTCCGGCGACCGGTCGGCTCCCGACCGGTTCTACTGCCGCAACGCCGCGGTGATCGAGGGCTACGAGTTCGACCGGGTCGGTTTCCACGTGCCCGGCCGCACCTACCGGTCGACCGACCTCACGCACTGGCTCGCACTCGACGTCGCGTCCCGGGCGCTCGCGGACGCGGGATTCCCGGAGGGAGCGGGTCTCCCGGCGGAAACCACCTGCGTGGTCGTGGGCAACACGCTCACCGGCGAGTTCGCCCGCGCCAACCTGATGCGGCTGCGCTGGCCGTATGTCCGGCGGACCGTCGGCGCGACGCTGCGGGAGCAGGGCTGGACCGGACCGCGACTCGAGGAGTTCCTGAACCGGCTGGAACAGCAGTACAAAGAACCCTTTCCCCCGATCGACGAGGACACGCTCGCGGGCGGGCTGTCCAATACGATCGCCGGCCGGATCTGCAACCACTACGACCTGCGGGCCGGCGGGTACACAGTGGACGGTGCGTGCTCGTCCTCGCTGCTGTCGGTCGTCACCGCCTGCCGGGGGCTGGTCTCCGGCGACTTCGACGTCGCCCTCGCGGGCGGCGTGGACCTCAGCATCGACCCGTTCGAGATCGTCGGATTCGCCAAGACCGGCGCGGTGACCGCGACCGACATGCGGGTCTACGACAGGGAATCGTCCGGGTTCTGGCCGGGCGAGGGCTGCGGCATGGTCGTGCTGATGCGGGAGGAGGACGCGGCGGCCCGCGGCCTTCGGCCCTACGGGCTGCTCGCGGGATGGGGCGTCTCGTCCGACGGCCGGGGCGGGATCACCCGCCCGATGATCGACGGCTACCGGCTGGCGATGCGGCGGGCCTACGCGATCGCGGGGTTCGGCCCGGACACCGTCGAACTGTTCGAAGGGCACAGCACCGGCACGAAGGTCGGCGACGACGTGGAACTCGGCGCGCTGTCGCTGGAGCGCGGCGCGGGCGGGACCGCGCCCTCGCCCGCGGCCGTCGGCAGCATCAAGGCGTTGATCGGCCACACCAAGGCCGCGTGCGGGGTCGCCGGGCTGATCAAAGCGGCGATGGCGGTGCGGTCGCGGATCATCCCGCCGACCGCGGGCTGCCTCGATCCGCACGAAGCGCTGACCGGTGAACGGCCCATGCTGCGGGTGACCGACACCGGCGAGCCGTGGCCGGAGGACCGCCCGGTGCGGGCGGGCGTGACCTCGATGGGGTTCGGCGGGATCAACACGCACGTCGTGCTGGAGGCGGCGCACTCGGCGCGGGCGCCGGAGCCGATGCCGGAACGCGCGTCGATCCTCGTCCGGTCGGCCCAGGACAGCGAACTCCTGCTGTTCGGCGGAGCCGACCTGGCCGAACTGCGCGAGCGGGCAGCGAAGGTCGCCGCGATCGCGGCGAGGTTGTCCTTCGCCGAACTGGGCGACCTCGCCGCGGTCTTGCACGGCGAAGCCGGCGGCCGGTGGCGCGCGGCGGTGGCGGTGTCCTCTCCTGAGAGCGCGGCGGCCGGGCTCGCCCTGCTTCTGTCCGAAATAGACAGCGGCGGCTCCCGGGTGCTGAACCCGCGCCAGGGCGTCTTTCTCGGCGAGACCGGCCGGGCGGGCCGGATCGGTTTCCTTTTCCCCGGCCAGGGATCGGACCGCGGCGGCGCGGGCGGCGCGGTGCGCCGCCGGTTCCCCGAGCTGGTCGGCGAGCTCTACCGCGATCCGGCCCGGTGCTCGGCCGATCACGTGGACACCGCGCACGCGCAGCCCCGGATCGTCACGAGTTCGCTGGCCGGGCTGCGGCTGCTCGCCGCGCTCGGCATCGAAGCGCGGGTGGCGCTCGGCCACAGCCTCGGCGAACTCACCGCCCTGCACTGGGCGGGCAGCTACGACGAGGAGACTCTTCTGCGCGTGGCGACCGTGCGCGGCCGCGCGATGAGCGAACTGGGGCAGTCAGGCGGCGCGATGGCCGGCGTGGCCGCCTCAGCGGACCAGGTGCTGCCGCTGCTGACCGGCGAGCCCGTGGTCATCGCCGGCTACAACGGTCCCGCGCAGACTGTCGTGTCCGGTCCTGGCGACGCGGTGCGCCGGGTCGGGACGCGCGCTCGGCGGCAAGGCCTGGCGTTCACGCCGCTGCCGGTTTCGCACGCCTTCCACTCGCCGCTGGTCGAACCGGCTGCAGAAACGCTCGCCGAGCACCTGTCCGGGGAATGGCTGACCGCGCCCGCCAAGACCGTCTTGTCCACGGTGACCGGGGCCCCGCTGGACGGCGGAACCGACATCGTGGACCTGCTGCGGGACCAGGTCTCCTTGCCGGTGCGGTTCACCGAGGCAGTCCGGCTCGCGGCGGCCGAAACGGACCTGCTGCTCGAGGTCGGGCCGGGGCACACGCTGAGCGGACTGGCCGAGGCGGCGGCGGACGTGCCCGCTATCGCGCTCGACGTCGACAGCCCGTCGCTGAGCGGGCTGCATCGCGCCGTGGGCGCGGCGATCGCGCTAGGGGTGCCGGTGCGGACCGGGATGCTGTTCGACGGACGGTTCACGAAGCCGTTCGATCCGGACCGGCCGCTGCGGTTCTTCGCGAATCCCTGCGAAGCCGCGCCGGAGTTCGGCAGCACCGGCGACGCGGGCCCGATCGAGGCCGGACCGGCCGACGCCGCCGCGATCCCGGCACCGGAAGCTGCGGGCGACCCCGGCGAGATCGCCGAGGAAGCGGCGGAGACCCCGAGCAGCGTCGATGTGCTCCGGCAGCTCATCGCCGACCGGACGGAACTGCCCCTGGAAGCGGTCAGGGCGGACGGCAGGCCGTTGGACGATCTGCACCTGAGTTCGATCACGGTGGGGCAGATAGTCAGCGAGGCCGCGCGGGAACTCGGCCGGACCAGCGTCGCTCCCCCGTCCAGCTTCGCCACTGCCACGGTCGCCGAGCTGGCCACCGCGCTCGACGAACTCGCCCTCAGTCCCGCTGCCGACGGCGACCGCGAGGTGGTGGCCGGGGTATCGCAGTGGGTCCGGCCGTTTGCGGTCTCCATGGAGACGACCGCGCCAGTGGCCCGGCCGCCCGCCGGCAACGGCGAACGGGCCGAATGGCAGTTGTTCGCACCGGACGGGCACGAGTTCGCCGAGCCGCTGCGCGAGGCTCTCGAAACAGCCGGATTGGGCAAAGGCGTCCTGGTCTGCCTGCCGGCCGGGCAGGAGGACGACGGACTCGACCTGCTGCTGGCCGCCGCGAAGGCAGCCCTCGCCGAGCCCGCGGACAGCCGGTTCGTGCTCGTCCAATGCGGCTGGGGCGCGGCGGCCTTCGCGAAGACCCTCGTGCTGGAGGACCCGCGCATCCTCACGACCGTGGTCGACCTCCCGCCCGGCCCGGACGCCGTGGAGCTGACCGTCGCCGAGGTCGCCGCGACCCGCCGCTTCGCCGAAGTGCGTTACGCCGGCGGCGTCCGGCAGGTGCCGGTGCTCAAGCGGCTGGACGCTCCGTCGGCGACGGAGCTGCCCCTCGGCCCGGACAGCGTGCTGCTGGTCACCGGCGGCGGTCGCGGGATCACCGCGGAGTGCGCGTTCGCGCTGGCGGCCGATTCCGGGGCGAGCCTGGCGCTGCTGGGCCGTGCGGATCCGGCGCAGGACGCCGAACTCGCGGCGAACCTCGAACGCCTGGACGCGGCCGGCGTGCGCTATCGCTACGTGCGCGCCGACGTCACCGTGCCCGAGCAGGTCGCCGCGGCGGTCGCCGAATTCGGCACAGCGCTCGGCGATGTGACGGCGGTGCTCCACGGTGCCGGCCGCAATGTGCCGCGTCCGCTGTCCGCGTTGGACGAGGAGGCGTTCCGCGCCACCGTGCGGCCGAAGGTGGACGGTCTGCGCGCCGTGCTGGCCGCGGTGGATCCGGCCCGGCTGACGCTGCTGGTCACGTTCGGCAGCGTCATCGGCCGGGCAGGCCTGGCCGGCCAGGCCGACTATGCGACGGCCAACGAGTGGATGTCCGCCTTGACTGTCCGGTTCGGACAGGAAAACCCCGGTTGCACCTGCCTGGCGATCGAATGGTCGGTGTGGTCCGGGGTCGGGATGGGCGAGAAGCTGGGCGCGGTGGATTCGCTGCTGCGGCAAGGGATCACACCGATCTCGACCGACACCGGGGTGGCCGTCCTGCGGCGGTTGGCCGCCGATCCGGCGAGCCCGGCGGTCACGGTGGTCTCCGGGCGGCTCGACGGGATGCCGACGGTCCAGCTGGAGCACGAGGAACTGCCGTTGTGGCGCTTCACCGACCGGGCCTTGGTCCATTACCCGGGAATCGAGGTGGTGACCGAGGCCGAGCTGAGTTCCGCAGCCGACCCCTATCTCGACGACCACCTCCTCGACGGCAGCCTGTTGTTCCCGGCCGTACTGGGACTGGAAGCGATGACGCAGGCGGCAATGGCCGCCGCCGGCGCGCCGGACGTCTGCACGTGGGAGAACGTCGAGTTCCTGCGGCCGGTCACCGTGCCGCCGGACGGTGCCACCACCATCCGGATCGCCGCACTGGTACGGGATTCGAGCACTGTCGACACGGTCGTGCGCAGCAGCGAGACCGGCTTCCTGACCGATCACTTCCGGGCCACCTGCCGGCTCGCCGTCCCACCGCCGGGGCCCGGCCCGGCGCATCCCGGCGCCGGCCGCGGTGCCGAAGCTCCGCCTGCCGTGCCGATCGATCCGGACAGCCAGCTCTACGGCAGCCTGTTCTTCCAGGGCAAGCGTTTCCAGCGGGTGCGCGGCTACCGCGCGCTGGCGGCGCGGGGATGCGTCGCCGAACTGGCTGTGCAGGACAGGAAAGACTGGTTCGGCATGTTCCTGCCGGAGGACCTCGTCCTCGGCGACCCAGGGGTGCGGGACGCGCTCATGCACGCTGTCCAATGCTGCGTGCCGGACGCCACCTTGCTCCCGGTGGGGATCGAACGCCTGTGGCACACGCGGCCGCGCATCGGACAGGACACGTTGTCGCTCTACGCCAAGGAACGCAGCCGCGACGGCGACACCTACCTGTACGACGTGGAGCTGCACGACAGCGAAGGCCGGGTGGTCGAGCGCTGGGACGGCCTGCAGCTGCGTGCGGTGCGCAAGCAGGACGGGACGGGACCGTGGCTTCCGCCCCTGGTGGGCCCGTACCTCGAACGCAGGCTGCCCGAGGTGCTGGGCTGCGCGCCCATGGCCGTGTCGGTCGAGCCGGAAGGCGCCGGCGAGCGGGCGGAGGCAGGAGCCCGGGCCGCCGGACGGGCACTCGGCCGCGCGGTGCGGGTCCGGCACCGGCCCGACGGCAAACCCGAGATTCCCGGCGTCAGCGGAGTTTCGCTCGCGCACGGAGCCGGGGTCGCGCTGGCGGTGCTCGGCGACGGGCCGCTCGGCTGCGATGTCGAACCGGTCGCCGAGCGGTCCGCCGCGGACTGGGCGGGACTGCTGGGCCCGGACCGGCACCGGCTGGCCGAACTGGTGGCCCGGGAGACCGGCGAGCCGGAATCCCTGGCCGCGACCAGAGTCTGGAGTGCGCTCGAGTGCCTGGTGAAAGCGGGCCGCGCGGTCGACGAACCGCTGGTGCTCGACGCCGGAGCGCCGCCCGGCTGGGTGCTGTTCGCCGCCGGTCCGCTTCGGGTGGCGACTTTCCGCACTGTGCTGGCCGACCCCGCGCGGCCCGTCGTGTTCGCCGCCGCGGCGAACCGCGCAGCGATATCCGACACGGCAGGACCGGGAGCGCGACGATGAGCGATTTTTTCGAGTACCACCACGTGGTCGGCTTCGAGGAGACCAATCTGGTCGGCAACGTGTACTACGTCAATTTCCTGCGCTGGCAGGGCCGTTGCCGCGAAATGTTCTTGCGGGACAAGGCGCCTGAGGTGCTGGACGACCTGCGGGACGGGCTCAAGCTGTTCACCCTCCGCTGCGAATGCGACTACCTGGCGGAGATCACCGCGTTCGACGAACTGGCGATCCGGCTGCGGCTGCACGAGCTGACCCAGACACAGATCCTGTTCGGCTTCGACTACATCCGGCTCGACAACGGACTGGAGCAGCTGGTGGCGACCGGCAGGCAACGGGTGGCGTGCATGCGGTCGGGGGCAGGCGGCGTCGCTCCGGTACGGGTGCCGCCCGCCCTGCGCCGGGCGCTGGAGCCGTATCAGGCCGCCGCGGAGACGCGGCTGGCCGCGGCGGCCGGAGGCGGGTCGTGACCGGAGGTCTTCCCGGGCAGCAGGAGCTGAGAGCGGTGCTGGGCCGGTTCGCCACCGGCGTGGTGGTGGTGTCCGCGGCCGGAGCCCTTCCGCACGGGATGACCTGCAACGCGTTCACCTCGGTTTCGCTCGATCCGCCGCTGGTGCTCGTGTGCGTGGCCCGGACAGCCCGGATGCACCGGGTGCTCCGCCAGGCGCGGGCGTTCGGGGTGTCGGTGCTCGGCTCGGACCAGGACCAGACCGCGCGGTACTTCGCCAGCTCCCGGCGCCCGGTCGGGCCGGCGCAGTTCGAAGCCGTCGGCTGGACGGCGGGGCCGCGGACCGGCGCGCCTCTGCTCGCTGGCGCGCTGGCCTCGCTGGAATGCGAGGTGACCGCGGAATATCCGGGCGGCGATCACACGATTTTCCTTGCCGGGGTCCTCGCCGCCGCCGCCGGACCGGGCGAACCGCTGCTGTTCTCCGGCGGCCGGCTCGGGCCGCCGCGGCCTGCCGCGGCGGCCGTGCCCGCGGGAAAGCCCCGATGAGCCCGGCGGCTCCCGGCCTGCCCCCGCTGGCCGGGCCGGGACGCTGGCGGGCGCTCGCCGCGGCGGGCCGGGACCGCCTGGGGCTCATGCGCGCCCTGGCGGCCGAAGGCGACGCGATGCGGTTCCGGATGGGGCCGAAAACGATGTACTTCTTCAACCATCCCGACCACGCGAAGCACGTCCTGCGGGACAACCACGCCAACTACCGCAAGGGAATCGGGCTCGTCGAATCGCGCCGAGCGCTCGGCAACGGACTGCTCACCAGCGACGGCGCGCTGTGGAAGAGCCAGCGCCGGGTGGTGCAGCCGTTGTTCCACGGCACCCGGATAGCCGGGCTGGCCGGCGCGGTGGCCGAGGAGGCCGACCATCTCGTGAACCGCTGGCAGCGGCGGGACAACGACGCGCCGGCGGACATGGTGTCGGAGATGACCCGGTTCACCTTGAGCGTGCTCGGCCGGGTCCTGCTCGACACCGATCTGCGGCCGTACGCGGGCATCGAACCGGCCTTCGCCGCGGTGCAGGAGCAGGCCATGTTCGAGATGATCACGCTGGGTTCGGTGCCGCAGTGGCTGCCGCTGCCCGGCCAGCTGCGGTTCCGGCGCGCCCAGCGCGAACTGGGGAGGACCGTCACGGCGCTGACCGCCGAGCGAGAGCACGACCGCGGCGAGGACCTGGTGTCCAGGCTGCTCGACGCCGCCGACGCGGCGGAAGATCCGGCGGCGGCGCGGCGGCGGCTGCGCGACGAACTCGTGACGCTGCTGCTCGCCGGGCACGAAACCACGTCCAGCACGCTCGCGTGGACGTGGCTGATGGTCGGGCGTCATCCGGAGGTCGGAGACCGGCTGTGCGAGGAGGCGCGGCGGGTGCTGGGCGACCGGCGGGCCACCAGCGACGATCTCGCCCGTCTCACCTACACCACGGCCGTGATCGAGGAGGTCATGCGGCTGTGGCCGCCGGTATGGATCCTGCCGCGCCGCGCGATTGCCGGCGACGAGATCGGCGGGCTGGCGGTGCCGGCCGGCGCCGACACCTTGATCTGCACGTACACCTTGCACCGCCACCCGGGGTTCTGGCGGTCGCCCGACCGGTTCGACCCGGACCGGTTCACCGGGTGCCGTCCCGAGCGGGAGCGGTACGCCTACCTGCCGTTCGGGGCAGGCCCGCGGGCGTGCGTCGGCTCGACGCTGGGAATGCTGGAGGCGGTGCTGTGCGTGGCGACCGTCATCCGGCGGTTCCGGCCGACGCCGGCGGACGGCTACCGCGACCGGGCACAGGCGAACCTCTCCCTGCGCGTGCGCGGAGAACTGCCGATGACACTGAACGAATTCTCCGGAGGACTGCGATGAACGACATCGACGGACGGGCCAGGGAACTGCATCTCAACCTGTTCCTGCTGGGCTCGGAGGACTACAGCGGAGCGTGGCGGCATCCGCGGTGCACCGGCGACCCGGTGAACTCGGTGCCCTTCCTGACCGGCCTCGCGCGCTGCGCCGAGGAAGCGCGGCTCGATTCGGTGTTCCTCGCCGACTCGCTCGCGGTCGGCGAGTCGTTCGAGTACAGCGCCCCGCAGGAGTACGAGCCGATGACCATGCTCGCCGCGCTGGCCGCGGCGACCGAGCGGATCGGCCTTGTCGGCACCGCGTCGACCGGGCACACCGAGCCTTACAACCTGGCCAGGATGTTCAGTTCGCTGGACCACATCAGCGGCGGCCGGGCGGGCTGGAACATCGTGACCACCGCCGCCGAACGCTCGGCGCAGAACTTCGGCCAGACCGCGCTGGAGGACCACGACCTGCGCTACGAGCGCGCCGAGGACTTCGTCGCCGCGGTCCGCGCCCTGTGGGACGGCTGGGCCGAGGGAGCGCTGATCCGCGACCGGACGAGCGGCCGGTACGTCGACCCGGCACTCGTGCGCGAATTCGCCCACGAGGGACCGTTCTACCGGGTCCGAGGGCCGCTCAACCTGCCCCGCTCCCCGCAGGGCCGCCCGCTCCTGGCGCAGGCGGGATCGTCAGAGGCCGGCAAGGCGTTCGCCGCCCGGCACGCCGAGGTCGTCTTCACCGCACAGCCCGCCTTCGAGCCCGCCGCCGCGTTCTACCGCGACGTGAAACGGCAGGCGGCCGCTGCCGGCCGGACCGCGGAGGACGTCGTCGTGCTGCCGGGCATCAGCCCGGTGCTCGGGTCCACCGAGGCCGAGGCCCGGCGGCTGGCCGCGGAACTCGCGGAGCTGGTCGTGCCGGAGACGTTGCTGGGGCGGCTTTCCCTAGTGCTCGGCGTCGACCTCAGCACCCGTCCGCTCGACGAACCGCTGGACGCGCTGCCTCCGCTGGACCAGGTGCAGACCTACCAGAGCCGGTCGGTGCTGATGCGCGCGGTGATCGAGAAGGAGAAGCCGACGCTGCGCCAACTGCTGGCGAAAGTCGGCGGCAGCCGGGGGCACCTCGCCGTAGTGGGCACCCCGGAGCGGGTAGCCGACGAAATCCAGCGCTGGTACCTCAACGGGGCCGCCGACGGGTTCAACGTCTTTCCGTCTCTGCTGCCCGCGGGTTTCCGCGACTTCGCCGAGCAGGTCGTCCCGCTGTTGCGCGAGCGCGGCTTGTTCCGGCACGAGTACACCGGCCGGACCCTGTGCGACCACTACGGCGTTCGGCGCGGGCGTGAACCGGAACGGTACAGCCGCACCGGCTGACGCTCCGCGGAAGACGCGAGCCCGCACTTTCCCGGGGAAAGTGCGGGCTCCTCAGTTTCGGGTCAGCGTGCGGCGAAACGAATGGCTTCGTCCCGGATGCGGCTCCGCCACAGCTGATGGTCCTCGGCGCGGGCGCCCGCGTGTTCGAGGCCGGCCCTGGCCCGCACCGACCAGGATGCGGCTTCGGCGAGTTCGACGCCGGCGAGGGCTTTCACCACGGACTGGACGTCCTCGGTTTCCAGACCGGCGCGAGTCAGCACTTCGGCGGCGAATGCGGTGCCCTGCACCAGGTGCGGCACATGCTCGCCGGCCAGCTCGGGCAGCCAGCCGAGGTCCTCCGGCGCACAGCCGCCCGCCACTGTCGCGGCGAAACCGACGCCGCTCCAGAGATCTCCGTGGTGGTGGCGGGGAAAGCTGCGGATGCGGCCGGCGATGCTTTCCGGTTCGGTGCTTTCGATGAACCAGACCGCGCGGCCGACGCCTTGGTGCCGGATCGCGCAGCGCACGCCGCAAGCCCGCCGGTGCCTGGCCAGTTCCCGCACGCGCGCGTCGTCGCCGAGCGCGCCGATCGCGAATCCCCAGCCGTCGAAGGCGAGCCAGCGCAGCAACGGGTCGAGGACGCCGAGCCCGGCCCAGCCGCGCCACCTCAGCTTGCCCATGGCGAAGCCGGCGCCGATGTGGACGAAGTGGCGGTAGCGGTCGCCTTCCGCGGCCAGCAGCTCGCGCGTCCGGCGGCCCCGCGACAGCGTCAGCATGTCCAGCAGGACGGCGGCCATCGCGCCGCCCTCGACGGCGAATCCCCGTTCCGCGGCGGGGATAACCAGCCGCCGGAGCGCGGAGACCGGATCCGAGGCCGCCACGGCCGCGTTGTAGCCGCCCAGAAAAGCCTGCGAATGGGCGCCGAGCACTGTCCTGACGTCCGGCCTCCCCGGCCGGTAGCCCCGGCTGGGGAAGTCGAGCGCACTGGGCTTGATGATGAGTTTTTCGCTCAGTAGCAAGGTTTCCTCCTCGGCAGTCGTCGCCCCGATTCTCGTCGCCCGCCGCCGCGCCGGGCTTCTCGGACGTTGCTCAGCCCCATACCGGGAAGTTGAGCCGCCAGACCACGCTCCCGCCGGCCGCACTGGCGCCGCGAAGGTCCATCCCGGCCTTCCACCCGGGCAGACGCACTCAACCACACCTGCGGCACCGCCTTGCCGTGCCGATCATCGCTCATCCGGCCACGGCCGAATGACTTCGCTGCAACGGTTACGTGCTGCTTCAGGGTCGGCCTGTTGTGGTCGGATGAGCAAGTTCCCGACATCGTTGCTCAGCCCGCGTCCGGCAGGCCGAGCACGCACACCGCCGCGACCGATTCAGCTGGTCCGGAACCGGGGCAACGCAGCCGCGCCGAAAGCTCCGTCGCCGCCAGCCACCCCGAGTTTCCGCCCAGTGGCAAGGCTTCCTCCACCGCCGTCCTCGCCCGGCCGCCACCGCTGCTCAGCGCGCGTCTGACGGATCCGCACTCGCCTTGGGCTCCGGCTCAGGCGCGGGCTCCGCGACCGCAGGCTTCGCCGCCGGCCGCGTCAGCGCGGCCGCCCCGGCGAGTACGCACACCGCTATCACGACGACCCAGCCAGTGCGGAACCGCGGCAACGCGGCTGCATCGAGGGAACTGTTGCCGCCGAGCACACTGACCAGCACCGCGATTCCCAGCACGGTGCCCACCTGCCTGGCCATCTGGATGATCGCGGAGCCGGTCGCGAACCGGTTGGCCGGCAGCACGGTCGCCGCCGTGCCGATCAGGGCGGGCAGGGTGAGGCCGACGCCGACTCCGGTCAGCATCATCCCGGGCAGCACCTGCGCGAAGTACTGGGGCTCCACCGGATCCGCCCAGAGCGTCCAGCAGACGATCCCGGCCGCGAAAGCCACGATTCCGAGCACCGCGACCTTGACTGTACCGCCGAGGCGTTTCGCCAGCGGAGTGACAGCGAAGGCCAGGATCGGCACCATCAACGGCCCCGGCGCGACCGCGAAGCCGGTCAGCATCGACGAGTAGCCGAGAACCTGTTGGCACCAAAGCACAATCGACAGCAGCATCATGGCGAACGCCACGGTGAAGAGGGTCGCGGCCACCGTCGGCGCGGCGAACCCGCGCACGCGCAGCAGCGACGTTTCGATCACCGGGGCCGGATGCCGGTTCGACTGGAGGACGAGCAGCACGACCGCCGCGACCGTCACCGCCGCGGAGATCAGGAAGGCGGCCGAACCCCAGCCCCAGTCGCCCACCTTCACCAGTGCGAGCGCCAGCGCGCCGACGGCCAGCGTCAGCAGCGCGGCTCCGACGAGATCCGGCTTCGGCCCGCCCTCCTTGGATTCGGTCTTCGGCAGCACCCGCAGGCCAGCGGTCAGGCAGACGACGCCCACCGGGACGTTGATCAGGAAGATCCAGCGCCAATCGGCCTGGGTGAGCACGCCGCCCAGCAGGGGGCCAAGCGCGGCCGCCGCCCCGCCGACCGCCGTCCAGGCGCGCACCATCGGCTGCCGCCGTTCGGGCGGGGTAGCCGCCAGCAGCAGGGCCAGCGAGGTCGGTACCAGCAGGGCGGCCCCCGCCGCCTGGAGCACCCTGGCCCCGATCAGCCAGCCGACCGACGGGCACAGCGCGCACAGCGCGGAGGCGCCGGTGAACACGACGATGCCCAGCAGGAAACCGGACCGGTGGCCGAGCCGGTCGGCGACCCGGCCGAACGGCACCAGCAACGCGGCGAACGCGATGGCGTACCCGTTGAGAACCCACGAAAGCGTCCCCAGCGAACTGTTCCGGAAGTCGTGGCCGATCGCCGGCAGCGCGACGTTGACCACGAACAGGTCGAGGTTCGACATCCCGACCGCGGACGCCACGACCGCGAAGACCACGCCGGGACGGACAGCCCGCGGCAGTAGATTTGATTCTCCAACCATCATGCGGTGGAGGCTATCGCCGCGGGCAATCTGTGGCAACCTTGAGGAATGTCGCTTTCGCAGCCCTTGGCCTTCGACTGGTCCGCGATGCCCGGCCGGCCGTGTTCGGTCGCGGCCGCCCTGCAGCTGCTGGGGGAGAAGTGGGCACTGCTGGCCATTCGCGAGATCAGCTACGGCAACCGGCGCTTCGGGGAGATCGCCCGCAACACCGGCGCCCCGCGCGACCGGCTGAGCGCGCGCCTGCGCGGCCTGGAAGAAGCCGGGATCGTCGAACGCCGCCGATACCTCGAGCGCCCGGAGCGCTTCGAGTACTGGCTCACCGAGTCCGGGCGCGACCTCACCCCGGTGCTGCACTCGCTGCTCCGGTGGGGCGACAAGTGGCTCGCGGAAGACCCGCCGGTCACCTTCGTGCACGAATGCGGGCACGAGCTGGATGTCGTTACCGTCTGCCGGCACTGCGGCGAGGAGGCCGCCCGGCAGGACGTCACGCTCAAGGTCAACGCGCCGGGCTGGACCCGATCCGGTCCGGCGGAGTGACCTCGCCGGACGCCGCCGGGAGCGCCCGCAGGAGCCAATGGTCGTCGGAACCGGGCAGTTTGTCCCTCCCCGCAAGAGAAAAGCCGCTGGCAGCGAGCAGCTCGGCGAACTCCCCCGCGGTCCGTTCCCTTCCGCCGATCATGGTGGGCATGTTGAGCAGATTCCGCACCATCAGCGGGTCGCGCGCCGACGGCAGCCGCGCCGGCATGACGCGTTCGACGAGCACCAGCGTGCCGTCGTCCCGCATCGCGCGGCGGCACGAGGCGAGCAGCCGTCTCGCGTCTTCGTCGCTCCAGTCGTGCACGATGCTCTTGAGCAGATAGAGGTCCGCAGCCGGCACGCGGTCGAAGAAATCCGCGACCACGATTTCGCACCGGTCGGCCACCCCTGCCCCGGCGAGCACCTCGGGAGCGTCCCGTAGGCCGTGCTCGGTGTCGACGAGAACGCCGCTCAAGCCCGGAAGCAGCCGCAGAATCCCGGCGAGCAGGGTCCCGTTGCCGCCCCCGACGTCGGCGACTGTCGCGACCCCGGCGAAATCGCAGCCTTCGACCACCCCGGCGGAAAGGGCAGCGGTCTCCTCGGCCATCGCCCGGTGGAAGATCCGCGCGGTTTCCGGGTGCCGCGCGCAGTACTCGAACGCACCCATCCCGTGCCGGGCCGCGAAAGCCGTCGTTCCGGCGCGGACGCTTTCCCGCAGACCCGACCAGGCCTGCCACACCGGCTCGGAGCAGTACAGCAGCACCGAATCCCGGGCCGAGCCCGGCACCTCCGACCGCAGCGCCTCGCCGACCTCGGTCAGGGAGTACCGACCCTGCTCGTCCTGGCTCAGCACCTCGCAAGCGACGAGAGCGCGCAGCAGCCGGTCCATCGACGCGACGTCGCTGTCGTCGCACGCCCGCGCGAGCCGGACGCGATCGAGCGGCCCGTCGGCCAGCAGGTCCGCGATGCCCAGCTGCGCCGCCGCGTGAACCGCCTGCGAGGACATGTAGCCCACCGCTGTCGCGAGCAATCTGCTTCGAGCCGATCCGTCCGCCACGGCGACACCCCTTCCCGGTCGTTTCCCCTCGGACTTTCCCACGCGCGCGCGTGGGAACGCTTCTCCGAGATTGCTCTCGCGCGCACTTTTCCCATAATCTCGCGCGCACTCTCTCGCGCGCTTTTCCCAGCCCGGATTTCCATTGCGCAGAATGACATCTCCACTCTACAGTTAATTGTCTTTCCAGTATCGGAGATCACTTCGAGGAGCACCGATGGACAACGAACCACGGGTGTTGACCGAACGCAGGGGCCATGTTTTCGTCATGACCCTGAACCGGGCCGCCAAACGCAACGCGTTCGACGAGAAGATGTTCCGCGCGCTGTGCGAGGCGTACACCGAACTGGAGTCCGACCCGGAACTGCGGTGCGGCCTGCTGCTCGGCGACGGTCCGCATTTCACCGCGGGCGCGGATCTGGGCGACGTCGCGTTCAAGATCATGGACGGGGTGCAGTTGCTCGATCCCGCGCTCGTCAATCCGTGGAACACCGGCGGGCAGGAGCGCGAGACACCGGTGGTGGCCGGGGTCCACGGCCGCTGCTTCACGCTGGGCATCGAACTGCTGCTCGCCGCCGACGTGCGGATCGCCGACGAGACCGCGCGTTTCGCCCAGACCGAGGTGAAGGGCGGGATCCTGCCCTTCGGGGGAGCCACTTCGCGGTTCGTCGGCGCCGCGGGCTGGGGCAACGCGATGCGCTGGATGCTGACCGGCGACGACTTCGGAGCCGAGGAGGCTCTCCGGATGGGCCTGCTGCAAGAGGTCACGCCCGCGGGCAGCCACCGCGCCCGCGCGCTGGAGCTGGCCGAACGGATCGCCGCGCAGGCGCCGCTGGGCGTGCGCGCGACCATGCGGTCGGCGGCGCTGGCCGTGCGCCGAGGCGCGGACGCCTGCCACGCGGAACTGGCAAGCGAAATCCAGAAATTGCTCGTCACCGAGGATGCCCGGATCGGCATGACCGCTTTTCTCAGCCGCACCGAACCGGAATTCCTCGGCCGCTGACCGTTTTCACTGACCCGGCCACAAACAGGCCGGCCCTGAAGCGGCACGCAACCGTTGCGGCGAAGTCATTCGGCCGTGGCGGCGGTCGGATCAGTCATGATCGGCACAGCATGCCCGGGCCGGGCGGCGGAGGTCCGCTGCCCGGCCCGGTTCCGTTTCCTCCGCTCGCCCGGTTTCCGCCGTTCACGAAACCGGGACCGGTTCGGCCGCTTTTCGCGCCACCCGGTAGCGGTAGCCAAGGTAAACGGAAGTGACCGCGCAGGCGGCGGCCAGCACGGCGATCGCCGCCAGCACGTCCGAAAGCGACGAAACCAGCCCGGCGATCAGCAGCGGGCCGAGCAGCCCGCCGATCCGGTTGAAGAACGACACCCGGCCGGTCGCGCGGCTGCGCGCCTCGCCGCCCGCCAGGTCCGCCGTGATCGGCAGGAAGATCGCCGCCATCGCGTTCACCGAGAACAACGCGGCCACCAGCGACGCGGAAACCAGCCACGGCACCGTGTCCGCCGCGCCGGACACGGCGAGCACGAACAGCAGCGCGGCGGTGACCAATGCCAGTCCCGCCGACACCCACACCGGGCCGATCCGGAGGTAGAGCAGCGCCGCGACGCCTGCGAACGGCACCATCGCCAACGCGGCGATCACGAGCATCCCGTTGGCGGCGCTCGCGCTGGCCTGGCCCGCCCGCGCCAGGGTCGGGACCCACGTTGTCAGGCCGAACGTGACCAGCCCGACCAGGACGGCGTAGCCGTACTGGGTCCACCGGGTCAGTGCCCGGCGCGCGACCGCGAACGCGGGGCGCGCTTGTTCCGCGAGATCCGCGGTCCGGAGGTCGGGCATCAGCGGGGTCAGCAACGCCAGCGCGATCCCGGTCGGAACGCCGATGAGCCACAGGATGCGCCAGCCGAACACCGGTTCGAGCCACAGTGCCGAACCGGAAGCCACGAGGTATCCGGCGGCAGTGGCGAGAGCCGACAGTGCGATCGTGAGCGGACCGCGGACCCCTCCGCCCAGCAGGTCGCCGAGCGAGGTGATCAGCAGCGGCGCGAGGCCGCCGACCGCGAGACCCATCAAGGCGCACATGACCAGGTTGCCCGCGAAGGTGGGCATCGAACCGCAGGCCCCGGTGACTGCGAACCCAAGCGTCGCGACGAGGTAGGCGTTCCGGCGGCCGAGGCGGTCGGCCAGCACCCCGAAGACGAGCGCTCCGAGCGCCGTTCCGGCCAGTCCCGCCACCGCCAGCGTCGATGCTGTCCGCGCGCTGAGCCCGTATTCCGCGCGCATCCCCGGGATCACGAAGCCCAGGGTGGACGTCTTGCTGATGTCAATCGTCAGCGCCGCCGTGACGGTGACGACAGCCAGCAGCCGGGCGCGCCGGGAAAGCGCCGCCCGCGGCGAGGAACGCCGCGCGCCCGCCATCGCCGCGCCGAGGCCGGCGATCAGCACTCCGGCCAACGCGACGAACATCTCGGGCATCTCGCCCAGCGGCATCCCGCGCAGCAGTCGGTCCCCGGCCATCCCATCCGGCGGCATCCCGTCCGAGGACATCGACAGGTCGCGCACGAAACCGAACACGGCGGCGACCGCGGCGACCGCGGCGCCGGCCAGCATCACGCCGCTCGCCCGGAGTCTGTGGTAAGGCATGCTCATCGACGAAAGCTCCTTTCAACCGGCAGGCAGACCGCCGTCGCCGAGGCCCCCACCGCCGCGGCCGGCCTTTCCTGGATAACAGCAACCGCGCGCCGGTCACTACCGCGTGATTGCTCACTTCGGCGCACGACGCCGTTCCGGGCCAGGCGGTGGGCCGGGAGCGGAAAAGCAGGTCGGATCAGCCCAGGATTTCCGCGGCGAGCCTGGTGCCTTCGACACGTGCGGCGACCTTCGCGAAAGCGACGCGCCCGCGGCCAGCCGGCGACCGATTTCGTCGCGGCACGGAAAAGACAAGTTCCGCCGTCCAGGGCCGCGGCACCGGCCAGCCGAGCCGTCTTGTCCGCCGGGCCGCGCGATATTCGCCGGGCGCGGCGGAAACGTGTGCACCGGACCCAGCGCGCACGCGCCGTCATCGCCTCGGCAGGCGCGCCGATCAGCCGCGAGGGTCCCGCTCGCGGTGTGGCGACTCCGCCTGTGACCGACCGCCCTCAAGCCTTCGACCCGGCTCGCGTGGCACCTTTCCGTCTCTTTCCAGCGATCGGGCACGGTGGTCTGTACCGCCACCCCAGCGATCTCGACGCACCTGGTCGAGTGCGCGGGAAGGTCCGAGAGCGGAACCCCGACAGTCCCCGTGCCAGCAGCTCAACCCGCGCGCCCTCGGCCCGCTGACCGTCCACACAGGATTCCAGGCTCGCCGAAACGCCCGCTCGATAGCTCCGCGGCTGTTCCCTTGCGATCCGTGAACTCCGCCCGGGCCTGCCGCCAACCGCTCGAACCAGGTCAGGCCCTTCGAACCGGGCAGTCGCGCCTCAAACACGCCCGCCGCGCGCGGGCCTCACCGAGCCTGCTCAGCCGCCTCGGTGAGCTGCTCCCGCAAAGTGCTCAACGTCCGGGCCAGCAACCGCGAAACCTGCATCTGCGACAACCCCACCCGGTCGGCGATCTGGCTTTGCGTCATGTTCGAGAAGAACCGCATGACGACGATCGCGCGTTCCCGCTCCGGCAGGCTCCGCAAAAGCGGCTTGAGCATTTCCCGGTCTTCGAGCTTCTCGATTTCGGGATCGTTTTCGCCGAGGGTGTCGGCCAGCGCGATCGAGCCGGTGTCGTCGTGGGCCGGGTAGTCGATCGACGCGGCCTGGTAGGCGTTTCCGGCGTGCAGGGCTTCGGCGACCTCGTCGAGGTCGAGGCCGAGGTGGTCGGCGAGCTCGCGTGCGGTGGGCGCGCGGCCGAGGCGCTGGCCCAGCTCCGTGGCGGTTTGGCCGATCCGCAGGTGGAGTTCCTTGAGCCGCCGCGGGACCCGGACCGACCAGGTGTGGTCACGGAAGTACCGGCGGACCTCGCCCATCACCGTCGGCACGGCGAACGCGACGAAATCGGTCTGCCGCGCCGGGTCGTAGCGGTCGACAGCATTGATGAGGCCGATGCGCGCCACCTGCAGGAGGTCTTCGGACGGCTGCCCGCGCCGGGCGAACCGCCGGGCGATGTGCTCGGCCAGCGGCAGGTGTTCCTCGATGAGGCGGCGCCGCAGCCGGGCGTGCTCGCCGGTGTCCTCGGCGAGATGGCTGATCTCTTCGAACAGCACGGCGCAGTGCCGGTAGTCGTCGCTGCGCCGGGTGCGGTTCATGGTCGCCGCGGTCATGTAGATCCTCCTGGCTGCCGAAGGGAACGTGACTCGTGTAGTGCCATGGTGCGCATCGCGTTGCCGACGCTAATCATCCTTAGTGGACAGTGCCCGGCGTCGCAAGGCGAGCGGGCGGCGGTCAGCGCGCCCGCCCGGGTCGCCGGGCAGCCGGAACTCCATGGCCGGGAGATACCCGCCCGGCGGCGGGATCAACCGGGCGGCCACCCGAATGGGGGCTCAAGTCGTCTCGCGCAGGCGCAGCAGAGTTTTGAGTTCCGCGGAACTGCCGACGGAGCGAAGGGCCGGCGGTGCGAGCTGCCCGATGCGGTGATCGTCCTCGCGCAATGCGGTGACGAACCGGATGAGCTGCGAGGGCGGCGGCGCGACGCAGGATCCGCCGAGATAGCGGATGACGATGAGGTCTTCGCCGGAATGGGTTTCGACCGCGGCCGACCAGCCGCGGACCTCGTCCCACAGCAGCGCGGCGTCTCGGCCGGGGTAACCCGGGAGGTAATCGCCGAGAGCGACGTACGCCGAGAGCGGCGGGCCTTGGTCGACGGTGCGGGATTCCAGGCCGACGCCGAGCGCCCGCGTGACCTCGGCCAGATAGCCGCGCAATGCGGCGACGACGGCGTGCGGGTTGCTGGGCGGGACGTGCGGTGTCGCGGTCACGGGTGCCTTTCTCGAGAACGATCAGCTTCCGGACCGCCAGCGCCCGCGCGGCGAGCGGTGGTCGGTGCGGCTGAGCACGCCCGCGGTGTCGCGGGTCCAGTGGCCGCCGCGGGAATCGGTGAAGGACAGGCCGGGCACGGCGGCCGCCGAGTACAGGTCGTCCACCGGCATGGCGTCCTCGCCGAAGGGCAGCGCGCGGACGGCGGTCGCGCCGGGCGGGATGATCGCCAGCCGGGCGCGGTGCGGTTCGTCCTCGTCCGGGCGGCTGACCTCCAGCGAGCAGTCGAACACCGGTGCGTCGCCGCTGTTGTGCGCGCACAAGACGTAATCTTCTTCACGATCGTGCCGGGCGCCTTCGTCGAGCCACGCGGAGACCGACTGCGCCTGCTGCTCCTGCCGGATTTCCGCCTGGTCCTTCCGGTTGAGCAGCATGATCCATACATACGAGGCGAACCCCAGCAGCGAGCCCGCGCTTCCGATCGCCGATACCCACGTCGCGGTCAGTTGTGATCCCATTTCCGGCAGGGTTCCCCGATCCGGGCACGGCGAAACCGGGATCCGGCAGCGGTTGCAGACCTAGTGGCGGCGGGAACTTTCGCTTCCACTGTCCTCAATGGACAGCGTTCAGACCTTCAGCCAGGCCGGACGCTTGCCCTTCCGCAGCGTGCGCCACTCGTCGGCGAACCTGTCCCGCAATCCGCTCGCCGCGGCTTCGTCGCGACCGTAGAGGAGCCCGAAGGTGAACGTGTTCTGGTTCTCGCTGAAGCCGTCGATCGCGAAGTGCCGCAACGCTTCGCGGTCCACCACGCTGTCCTGATGCTTGCCGAGCGTCTGTTGCACGGCCTTGACGTTCTTGCGCCAGGTGCGCAGCTTCTTGCCGAACACCGGCCGGACGGCATCGGCGGCGTAACGAGCGCGCTTGGCCTTCTTCCGGACGTTGTGCAGCGCCTTCTCCAGCTCGACGCCGCTGAGCCCCTCGGTCGCAGCGGTGGCCTGATACAGCTTGCGCGCGGTTTTGCGCATGGGTTTCCGCAACCTCTTCTTGCGCACGGGCGGCATCTGGTCGAGCAGTGCGGCGATCGACCGCAACAGGGTCACGTATCGGGTGCTGGACAACGCTTCCGCCGCGCGGGCCAGCTCCGTTTGCGAAGTGCGGGCGTAGTCGCGCGTCAGGTACTGCCGCAACGGCCCGAAAACCAGTTCGGAGGGGACGACGTCGAGACAAGATTCGAGGCGGACTTGGCTGACCTCGGCGTCGCGTGCGGGAGCGAGTTCGCCTCCCAGCCACTTCAGCTCCTCCGCGACCGCGACGGCCTTCTTCTTGCCCACCAAGGGTTTGAACGTCTGGAGGGCGCTCCGCAGCTTCCGCGCGGCCACCCGCAACTGGTGCACCGAATCGTCCGCACCGACCCGAAAACCCAAGTCAGCGCGACGCAACCGCTCGAAGTGCTCGCGCAGATACGCGGGCAAGGCCTCACGCGAGCCGCGCGCATCCGCGGTGTCGTCTCCGAGCAACCGCTGCAGTTTCGACGGCCACCAAGCGCTCTCCGCCCCGCGCTTGCGCAGGCTGCGATCAAGCCGGTCGAGAAGCTCAGGCGCGGATTCCGCGGCGAGTTCGACGTCCAGCTCACGCCAGCGATCCAGCCGAAGCTCCTGTCCGCCAAGGACTTCAGCGGTGACGTGGTCGTCCGCCAGCGTCGCCAGCGTGCGGCCGGACGCGTCGGTCAGGCGGTGGGTGAACCGGTCAGTCCGCACCTGCGCGACCGGACGCAGCTTCCGGTCCAGGGTGAACGCGCGGACCAGCGTCGCGACCGGAGCGGGTACCTTGGCGTCCTCGCCGAGGGGAAACCGCAGCTCCTGGCCGGTGCCCGCGGCGAAGGGCAATCTCAGGCACCACCCGGTTCCGCTGCTTCTTCGCAGCGCGATTCCCGCTCTGGCCAACTGGAAGTCTTTGGTGTCGTAATAATCGGCCGCCAGCTTATGCTCGGCGGGAGCTTCCTGCGTGATCCCCTTCCCCGCCAGCTGCGGCACCCGGGCTTTCAAGCTCAGCTCGTACTTGCGTTCGGACACAACGCTTTTCATTCCCGCTCCTGGTTGGGTTCAGTCGTTTTCGGCCGCACCGGCGACACCCTCGGCGATCGCGGGCACTAAGCCCTCGTCGAAGACGCTGGGCACGATGTGCTCGCGGTCGAGGTCGTCGCCGACAGCCGCGGCCAGCGCGTGCGAGGCCGCGAGCAGCATCCGCGCGGTCACCCTCGGCGCCCCGGAGTCGAGCAGCCCGCGAAACATCCCCGGGAACACGAGGACGTTGTTGATCTGGTTGGGCAGGTCGCTGCGGCCGGTCGCGACGATCTCCGCGTGCTCGTGCGCGACGTCCGGGTCGACCTCCGGGTCCGGGTTGGCCAGCGCGAACACGATCGCCCGGTCGGCCATCCGGGCGAGGTCGTCGCCCTTGAGCAGGCCGCCGACGCTCACTCCGATGAAGACGTCCGCGTCGTGCAAGGCGTCCTGAAGGCTTCCGCGGACCGCGTCGCCGCGGTTGGTGTTCTCCGCGAGCCACTGCTTCTCGCCGGTCAGATCGCGTTCGCCGTGCAGCGTGCCCTCGCTGTCGCAGACCACGATCCGTTCCGCGCTGAAGTCCGCCTTCAGCAGGAGCCGGGCGACGGCGGACCCGGCCGCCCCCGCACCGGAGATCACCACCGACGTGTCCCCCGGCGTGCGATCGGTCAGCTTCAGCGCGTTGTCCAAAGCGGCCAGCACCGCGACCGCGGTCCCGTGCTGGTCGTCGTGGAAAACGGGGATGTCCAGCTCGTCGTGCAGCTGCCGCTCCACGGTGAAACACCGCGGCGCGGCGATGTCCTCCAGGTTGATCGCGCCGAAGGACGTCGCCAGGTCCTTGGCGGTGCGCACGAGGTCTTCCGGCTCGCGGCTGACCGGGCAGATCGGCCAGGCGTCGACGTCGGCGAACCGCTTCAGCAGCGCCGCTTTGCCCTCCATCACCGGCAACGCGGCGGCCGGCCCCTGGTCGCCGAGGCCGAGCAGCGCGGAACCGTCGGAGACGATCGCAACCGAGTTGCTGCGCACGGTCTCCCGCGCGAGCACCGAGGGGTCCTCGGCGACGCGTTTGGCCAGCTCGGCGACGCCGGGCGTGTAGTGCTCGGCGAGGTCGTCGGCGTCGTCGAGCCGCACTCGGGTGGTGACTTGGATCTTTCCGCGACTGCTCATGAGAGCCGGATACCCGGCCGCGGGGCGAAGAAATCCTGGGTCAGTCGAGGACGAGTGCCGCGTCCGGCTCGGTCACGCGGAAACTGAAGCTCTCTTCCAGGTACAGCGTCAGCCTTTCCGCGTCGTGGTGGCTATAGCCGACCGACAGATCCTGGCCGAGTTCCAGCACGAAGTCTCCGCCCGCCAAGCTCACCACAACCGCACCGGCCAGCCCCGGCGTCCGCTTCACCCGGCCGCCGCCCAACGCCCGGCGAAGGTGATCGAGCACGAGAAGACCGCCATGCTCGGTGCTCTCCACAATGGAGGTGTACCCCTCAGGATTGATCGCCAGCGCGTACGGTCCTTCAATCCCGTTGCGCCGCAACGTATCCACCGCATTGGCCACCACATGCGGATACCGCTCCGGATCACTGCCCAGCGTCCCGTGGTCATACGGGCTCGCCTCGACGATCCCGCGGATCCCCGCGTCCGGCCAGCCATGGAACACCGCGCGGTTCTCCACCAGACCGACCTGCGCGGCAGCCTGGTCGAGATCGTCGAACTCCAGGTCGTCGGCGCCGCGCTCGGCGTCCTCCAGCTCCTTCCGCTCGACGGTGAACGGCACGCGCACCTCCACCAGCGGCAACACCCGGCGCTGCTGCGCCAAAGTCTCACGGGCGGCTTCCGGCGGCTCGATCCGGCGGGTCCGGCCCAGCGAGGTGGCTGAGTGGGTCCAGCCGTGCGGGCCTTCGACGTCGACCATCTTGCGGGCCGCGAGGTGCGTGGCGAGCCGCTCCCGGGCCTCGTCGTCGATCTGTTTCCAGCCCTCGGCCGGGATCGGCGCGAGGTCGCGCATCAGGTGGTTCATCGTGCTCCCTTCAGGCCGCCGATGCCCAGCGAACCGTCGTCCGGCGGGGTTTTCCCGGCCTTCCGTTCCTGTTCCTCGACGTAGCGCTCCGGGTCGACGTCCCCGGTGTCGACGTCGCCCTCGTGCTCGGCCTTGAAGGCGAGGAACTTCCGGCCGAGTTCCTCGCGCAGGCCCGGATCGGCGTGCTTACGGAAGTCGGCGAGCGCGTCGTCCTCTTCCTCGGCCATGTGCTCGCTGTTGGCGGTGCGGGCTTGCCGGACCGCCGCGTGCCAGGCCGCGCTGCCCGCCGGATGCCGCCGGGTTTCGGCGACGGCGTCGCGGATGTCGTTGTGGTCGCCGACCGCGTCGAGCGTCTCGTCCTCGGCGTCGGCGCCGCGCTGGATCAGCTCGGGGTAGAAGACCGCCTCCTCGGCGGCCGCGTGCAGGTCCAGCAGCGCGGCGAGCGGTTCCCACGCCCGCGCCAGCTCGTCCGGGCCGTCGAGGTCGTCCAGTTCCGCGAACGCCCGCCGGAACCGCTCGTGATCGTCGAGGATCAGGCTGGTGATGTCGGTCATGGCCCTCGACGTTAACTCGCCCGATCCAGTCGCGCTCGTCGTGTTTGCGCGAGGGTCGTTGCGGGTAAAGGGTTCCGATGGTCTCGCGTCAGGAACCGGGAGCCGAGCCGCCGGACACCGCCAGCCTCGGCGCTCTCCGCGACGCGGCTCGCGATTGCCGCGGCTGCGGGCTGTACCACGACGCCACCGCCACGGTTTTCGGCGCCGGCCCGCAGCGCGCGGAAATCTTCGCCCTCGGCGAGCAGCCCGGCGACCAGGAGGACCAGCGCGGCGAACCCTTCGTCGGCCCCGCCGGGCGGCTGCTCGACCGGGCGCTCGGCGACGCGGGCCTGGAGCGCGATCGCCTCTATCTGACCAACGCGGTCAAGCACTTCAAGTTCCAGCTCCGCGGCAAACGCCGCATCCACGACAAGCCGTCGCGGTCCGAGGTCGTCGCGTGCCGGCCGTGGCTGGTGGCCGAACTCCGGGCGGTTCGGCCCCGGCTCGTGCTGTTGCTGGGCGCGACGGCGGCGCAATCGGTGTACGGCAGCAGTTTCCGGCTTACCCGGCACCGCGGCGAGCAACTGGATCCGCCGGAAGAGTTCGCCGGTCTGTTCGCCTCGGCGGTCGCCACCGTGCACCCGTCCGCCGTGCTCCGCGCGCCCGACCGCGAGACCGCCTACGACGAGTTCGTCGCCGACCTGCGCGGCCTCTGACGTTTGCCCGTCCCGGCAAGGGGAATCCGGCCGCTATGAAAGCAGTGACCTGGCACGGCAAGCGGGACGTGCGAGTCGAGGCCGTCCCGGACCCTAAGATCGAAGAGCCGACCGACGCCGTCGTGCGAGTGACCTCCACCGGCATCTGCGGTTCGGACCTGCACCTGTACGAGGTCCTCGGCCCGTTCATGACCGAGGGCGACATCCTCGGCCACGAGCCGATGGGGGTCGTCGAGGAAGTGGGCAGCGGCGTCAGCAGGCTGAAACCCGGCGACCGCGTGGTGGTGCCGTTCAACATCTCGTGCGGGCACTGCTGGATGTGCGAACGCGGCCTGCAGTCGCAGTGCGAGACCACCCAGGTCAAGGACCAGGGCAAGGGCGCTGCGCTGCTCGGCTACACGAAGCTCTACGGCCAGGTGCCCGGCGGGCAGGCCGAGTACCTCCGCGTGCCGCAAGCACAGTACGGGCCGATCAAGGTGCCCGACGGCCCGCCGGACGAACGGTTCGTCTATCTGTCCGATGTGGTCCCGACGGCGTGGCAAGCCGTGGCGTACGCGGACATTCCCGACGGCGGCTCCGTCGTGGTCTTCGGGCTCGGCCCGATCGGCCAGATGGCCGCGCGGGTCGCGCTGCACCAGGGCGCGGGCGAGGTGATCGGCGTCGATCTCGTGCCGGAACGGCTGGCGCGGGCTCGCGCGCACGGGGCGACGACACTGGATCTGCGCGACCACCGGCGGATCGGCGACGCGATCCGCGACCTCACCGGGGGCCGCGGCGCGGATTCGGTGATCGACGCGGTCGGCATGGAGGCGCACGGCGCGCCACTGGGGAAACTCGCGCACAACCTGGTCGCGCTGCTGCCGCAGGCGGTGGGCGCCAAGGTGACCGAGAAGGCCGGAATCGACCGGCTGAGCGTGCTGTACGCGGCCATCGACAGCGTCCGGCGCGGCGGCACGATCTCGCTGTCCGGGGTGTACGGCGGGATGGCCGACCCGATCCCGATGATGGACCTGTTCGACAAGCAGATCCGGCTGCACAGCGGGCAGGCGAACGTCCGCCGGTGGATCGACGACATCCTGCCGGTGCTCACCGCGGACGGCGATCCCCTTGGCGTGGAAGGCTTCGCGACGCACAAACTCCCGCTCGCCGACGCGCCGCGGGCGTACGAGATGTTCCAGAAGAAGCTGGACGGCGCCCAGAAGGTGCTGCTGGAGCCCACAGCATGAAAACTCCGCTGAAAACGCTGCGGAAGGCTGTCGTGAGCCGGTCGCGGCTGCGCATCCCGGAGCGCGCGTCCGACACGGAAACCGCCACGCTGCGGTACCTGCTCTACGGCATCCTCCCTGCGTGGTTCGTGCCAGGGCTGCTCGATTGGTGGCAGCACCGCCGCACCCGGATCGAAGACACCGCCGGGGTGCGGGAATCGCTGATCCACCTATTGATGATGGCCGAGGTCGGGCTGCCGATCACGCTCGCGCTACTGTGCGAGATCAACCCGCTCGTGCTGACGATCATGGCCGCCACGATCGCCGCGCACGAAGCGACGGCGCTGTGGGACGTCAAGACTGCGGTGGACAGCGACCGCGAGGTGAAGCCGATCGAACAGCACATCCACAGTTTCCTGGAGTCGCTGCCGTTCATGGGCACCGCCGCGATCGCTTGCCTGCACTGGAAGGACGTCCGGGAACTGCTGCACGCCGACGACCGGCGCAGCGCTTGGCGGCTGCAGCTCAAACGGCGTCAGCTGCCGCGCGGCTATCTCGCTGGGATCGGGTCGGCGATCGCGGGGTTGATCGCGGTGCCGTACGGCGAAGAGCTGTGGCGGTGCGTTCGGGCCGCTCGTTAACGGCCCGAACGCTTCGCCGCAAGCCGTTCCCGCTGCGGGACAACGACGTACTTCGGGTCCTTTGTGGACTCGACCCCAGCCGCATAAACCCCGAACCGCGTACACAACCCGGACGCCAGGTAAGCCGCCCCCGCGGCAACTCCCGCCGCGCGGTTCTTGCGAGCAGCCAACGACAACGTCGCGCCTGCCGCGGTAAGCACCTTGGCCGCCTTCAACAACCGCCCAGCCCGGCCGGTCCGGTACGGCTCCGAAGCCAACCCCAGGCCGGTCTCCAAGTGCTGCTCAGCAGCCAGCTCCGCGACAGCCCCGGCGATCCCGGCCCGCACCACCGGACCGTTTTCCGTCCGCGGCACCGAAATCAGCGCGATCCCGGCCCCGCTGGTCACCGCGCTGCCCGCGAACAGCACCGGCAGTGTCCCGTGCGCTTCGTGCCAGGAGGGCGTCGCCGTGTCGGCCAGCAGCACCGCGGTGTACGTGCACATCGCCGGTCCCAGCACGCCCGCCCCGGCTCCGGCCAACCGGCCGAGCCGCGGGAAACGCCCGGTCAGCGCGGTGAAAGCGGCAGCCGCGGCGAGGCCGGAGAACGGCGACAGGATCCACGACCCCACCGACAGCGGCGAAGTCGGCTTGAGCACGCGCAGCATGTTCAGGAACCGCGTGGGTTTGCCGAGGTCGTGGATCAGGGCGACGACGCTGGCGATTGACCCGCCAGAAGCCGCGAGGCGACCGACTTTGGCCAACTCCGGACGGCCGGTCGCATCGGCGAGCGCGGCCATCGACGCCGACGCACCGGCCGCACCGCCGAGAAACAGGTACAGCGGGACGTCCGGCTGCTTCCAGGCGGGCTCCTTGAGGATCGGCCTGCCGTAGTAGGAACGGAATTCGGCGGGATCGACCATCGCCCGTTCGCCCCGCGGGCTCATCGCCGCCGCCCCAGGAACGACACGACCAACGCGGCGGCCACCCCGGCCGCCGTGGTCGCGGCGCGTTTCCACATCTGCGGCAGATCACGCGTCGTCACGACCGGATCCGGCGGGAAGCCGTAGACCTCGGGTTCGTCCAGCAGCAGGAAAAACGCGCCGTCGCCGCCGACTCCGTCCTCGGGATCGTGCCCGTACAGCCGCGCTTCCGGCACGCCGTCCTCATGCAGCGCCGTCACTCGCGCGGCGGCGCGTTCGCGGAGTTCGTCCAGTTCGCCGAACTGGATGGAGTCGGTCGGGCAAGCCTTGGCACACGCGGGTTCCATCCCGGCGCCGAGCCGGTCGTAACAAAGCGTGCACTTGAACGCGCGGCCGTCGCTCTCGCGTTTCTCGATGACCCCGTACGGACACGCGGGAACGCAATAGCCACAACCGTTGCAGATGTCCTGCTGCACCACCACGGTGTCGAATTCGGTGCGGAACAGCGCCCCGGTCGGACACACGTCGAGGCAGGCCGCGTGCGTGCAGTGCTTGCAGACGTCGCTGGACATCAGCCAGCGCACGCCCGGCTCTTCCGGCTGCTGCTCCGGCGCCCCGACCGTCGGCATTCCGAGATCCACCGCGGGCTGTTCGATGAACGCCACGTGCCGCCAGGTGTTCGAGCCGAGGTCGCCGGTGTTGTCGTAGGACAGCCCGAGCAGGTCCGGCGCGCTTTCGGCCTCCGGGACGCCGTTCCACTCCTTGCACGCGACCTCGCACGCCTTGCACCCGATGCACACCGACGTGTCGGTGAAGAACCCCATCCGGGGCTGGGCGCCGTATTCAGCCATGGGCTCGCCTCCGGTACTCCGCCACGAAATCCAGCAGCGCCGGCCCGCGCGGCCGCCGTCCGGGACGGATGTCGCAGGTGGCCGCTTTGGCCTCCTGGATGTGCACGTTCGGATCCAGCACGATCGACAGCAGGTCGTTCGCCGCGTCGCCGCGCGACAGGCCGTTCGTGCCCCAGTGGTACGGCAGCCCGACCTGATGGACGGTGCGGCCGCGCACCTTGAGCGGCTTGACGCGGTCGGTGACCAGCACACGGGCCTCGATCGCCGTCCGCGCCGAGACGATGGTCGCCCAGCCGAGGTGTTCCAGGCCGCGTTCGGCCGCCAGCGCGGGTGAAACCTCGCAGAAGAATTCCGGCTGCAGTTCGGACAGATACGGCAGCGTCCGGCTCATCCCGCCCGCCGTGTGGTGCTCGGTGAGCCGGTAGGTGGTGAACACGTACGGAAAGACCTCGCTGCGCGCCGGGTTGTACTGGTTGACCGGGCTGTCCAGCGTCTGCCGCACCGGCGAGGACTGCTGGCCGTACAGCGCGTTGCCGACCGGGCTTTCGAAGGGCTCGTAGTGCGTGGGCAGCGGGCCGTCGGCCAGCCCGGCGGGGACGTACAGCCAGGCTTTGCCGTCGGTCTGCATGATGAACGGGTCGCGGCCGCTCAGCGCGTCCTGGGCTCGTGCGCCGTCCGGCGGTTCGTAGTCGGGTGCCTTGCCGGGTTCGAAGTCCGGGACGTCCGGCCCGGTCCACTTGGCCTCCGAAGCGTCCCAGTAGACCAGCTTTTTGCGTTCGCTCCACGGCTTCCCGTCCGGGTCCGCCGAGGCGCGGTTGTACAGGATCCGCCGGTTGGCCGGCCACGCCCAGGCCCAGCCGTTCGCGATCCAGTCCTGTTCGGAGCCGGGCTGCCGGTTCGCGGCGTGGTTGTGGCCGTCGGCGCGGACGCCGCAGTAGATCCAGCAGCCGCACGACGTCGAACCGTCGTCCTTGAGCTGGGTATATGCCGACAGCGGGCCTTCCGGGCCGTGGCCGTTGATCTCCGCGAGGACAGACTCTGCGCTCGGCTCGGCCGTCGGCCCCTCGGTCGGATAGCTCCAGGCGAGGTCGCGAAGCGGGGCGTCGCGCGCGTCGCCGCCGATGCGTTCCCGGAGCAGCCTGCCCAGGTGGTAGTAGAACCACAGGTCGCTGCGGGCGTCGCCGGGCGGTTCGACCGCCTTGTGGTGCCATTGCAGCAGGCGCTGGGTGTTGGTGAAGCTGCCGTCCTTTTCGGTGTGCGCGGCGGCGGGCAGGAAGAAGACCTCGGTGCCGATCTCCTCGGACTTGAGTTCGCCGGTCTCGATCTCCGGCCCGTTCTTCCAGAACGTCGCGCTTTCGATCAGCTGCAGGTCGCGGACCACCAGCCAGTCGAGATTGGCCAGGCCGAGCCGCTGGAACTTCCCGTTGGCCGAGCCGACCGCCGGGTTCTCGCCGACCAGGAAGTAGCCCTTGCACTCCCCCGCGATCTGCTTCTGGACGGTCGCGTACGTCCCGTGGTCGCCGGTCAGCCGCGGCAGGTAGTCGAAGCCGAAGTCGTTGTGCGGCTGGGCGTTCTCGCCCCAGTACGCCTTGAGCAGGCTCACCGTGTAGGAGCGCATGTTGCCCCAGAACCCGGTTTTGCCCGCGTCGGCCTCGACGAAACTGTCGAGGTCGAGGTGCTGGTGCGCGTGCGGCATCGGGATGTAGCCGGGCAGCAGGTTGAACAGCGTCGGGATGTCGGTCGAGCCCTGGATGCTGGCGTGCCCGCGCAGCGCGAGGATGCCGCCGCCGGGACGGCCGATGTTGCCCAGCAGCGTCTGCAGGATCGAGGCGGTGCGGATGTACTGCGCGCCGACCGTGTGGTGCGTCCAGCCGACCGAGTACACCCAGGCCGTGGTGCGGTCGCGGCCGGAGTTCGCGGTGATCGCCTCGGCGATTTCGGTGAACTGCTCGACCGGCAGGCCGCAGACGTCGGCGACCGCCTCGGGCGTGTAGCGGGAGAAATGCCGTTTGAGGACTTGGAAAACGCACCTCGGATGCTGCAGCGTCTCGTCGGTCTTGGGCTTGGTTTCGATCGCCGCGCCGCCGCTGCCGTAGGACTCGGCGCGCGCGGAACTCTGATGCTTCTCGCCGCCGTGGTGTCCGCCCGGCTGGTCCGGGTCGCGGGCGCCGGCCGCCGGGCTGGCGTCAGCGTCCTCGTACGCCCAGGTCGAGTTGTCGTACTGCCGGTTCTCCGGGTCGAAGCCGGAGAACAGACCGTCGAGGTCCTCGGTGTCGGCGAACTGTTCGGTCAGGATCGCGGCGGCGTTCGTGTAGGCCACGACGTACTCGCGGAAGTCCAGGTCGTGCTGCAGGACGTAGTTGATCAGCCCGCCGAGGAACGCGATGTCCGAACCGGCCCGCACCGACGCGTGGACGTGCGCGACCGCGCTCGTGCGGGTGAACCGCGGGTCGACGTGAATGATCTTCGCGCCGCGGGCCTTCGCCTCCATCACCCACTGGAACCCGACCGGATGGCATTCGGCCATGTTCGAGCCCTGGATGACGATGCAGTCGGCGTTGGCGAGGTCCTGCTGGAACGTCGTGGCGCCGCCACGACCGAAGGAGGTCCCCAGACCGGGAACCGTGGCGGAGTGTCAAATACGGGCCTGATTTTCGATCTGTATCGCGCCGAGCGCGGTGTACAGCTTCTTCATCAGGTAGTTCTCTTCGTTGTCCAGCGTCGCGCCGCCGAGGCTCGCGAAGCCGAGCGTGCGGTTGAGCCTGCGGCCCTGGTCGTCGGTGTCCTGCCACGTTTCGGCGCGCGTCTTCAGCACACGGTCGGCGATCATGTCCATCGCCTGGTCGAGGGACAGCCGCTCCCACTCGGCGCCGTACGGCCGCCGGTAGAGGACTTCGGTGACGCGGCTCGGGCTGGTCACGAGCTGCTTGCTGGCCGACCCCTTCGGGCACAGCCTGCCCCGGGAGATCGGCGAATCCGGGTCGCCCTCGATCTGGGTGACCGCGCCGTCCTTGACGTACACCTTCTGCCCGCAGCCGACCGCGCAATACGGACAGACGGACCGGACTACCTTGTCGGCGTCCTCGGTGCGGGCGTGCCAGCTCTCCGAACCGCGGGATTTGGCCGCCGCGGCGCGCGCGGTGCGGTCGGGACCGGCCAGCTGCCGGTACACCGGCCAGCCTTCGATCCACTGCCGCATGCCCACGCTGTCACGGTAATCCGTTCTCCGGGCGCTCGCAGCACGTCCGGCGGGTCCCGTCGCCGAGCGGTTCGGTGAGCCCGGCGGCGTCGAGGTGCTCCAGCAGCGGGATCATCACCCGGCGGGTGCTGTCCAGCGCCTGTCTCGCCCGCGACACGGTGAACGGCTCGCCGAGCGCGGCCAGGACTTCCACCGCGCGCTCCGGCGCGTCCGGCGCCAGCACCACTCCGTCGGCGATCGCCCGCAACCGGCCGACACGGACGGCGGCGGCCAATTCCCGTTTGCCCAGACCGAGTTTTCGCAGTTCGTCCGCTTCCGGTGCGCGGAACGGGTGCTCGGCGAAGCGCGCTTCGAGGACTTTGACGGCGTTGTCCACTTTAGCGGTCAGCCCGGCGCCGGGGCGGCGGACGAGACCGTCTTTGAGGACTAGCCCGTCGCTGAGGACCGCTGGGACGAGTTCCGCGTCCGGCAGGCCGAGCCGCTGCCGGAGCGCCTCGACCGGGATCCCCGCCGCGAGCGGATGTTCTCGGCTCCAGGCCGCGACCACTTCGGCGACTTCCGCTCGCGAACGGCTGAGACGGGCCGGGTCGACGTGCCAGCCGCCGAGCTGCTCGCCTGCCTCCGGCAGACCCAGCGCGCGGAAGTCCTCGTGGCGCACGAAACCCTCGCGGCGGAGGTAATCCCAGCCCGGTTCCACGGCGGTCAGCTCTTCGCCCCGGGCTCGCGCGGCGCCGCGACGCGCGAGCGACGGCGGCCGGACGTCCACGACGTCGAACCCGGCCGGGATCCGGTGCTCCCCCGGGTCGCGCAGCAGCCCTCGATCGCCGGTTCGGAGCGGCAGCGGGTGCGCGAGCAGCAACCGGGCGGTGTCCGGCCCGAGCGGACGCACCCTCGTCGGCACCGCCGCGGATCCGAAGTGCAGCACGAGGTTCCGATGCAGCTCGCCGGACGGTGCGCCGCGCAGCCGGACATCGACTTCCGTCGCAGGACGCCACGCTCCCGGGGTCAGCAGAACATCGCCCCGACCGACGGAATCCCTTGCTACGCCGCGCAAATTCACCGCGACCCGAGCCACCGCAGACACGCTTTCGCGCGGTTCGCCGAGCGCCTGCAGGCTGCGGATCTGGACCCGGTCCTCGCCAAGCGTCAGCTCGTCGCCGACCTGGAGGGTTCCGCCGCCGAGGGTTCCGGTGACCACCGTGCCCGCGCCCTTGATCGTGAACGCGCGGTCGATCCAGAGCCGGACGTCCGCCGCCAGGTCCGGCGGCGGCAACCGGCCGGCCAGCTTGGCGAGCTGAGCTTTTAGTTCTTCCAGCCCCGCACCGGTCGTTCCGCTGACGCTGACCGCGGGCACTGCGCCGAGCGCCGTCGCCGCGATCTCCTCGAGCGCCGCCGCGGTCGCCGAGGCCGGGTCGGCGCGATCGGATTTGGTGACCGCCACCAGGCCGTGTTCGACGCCGAATGCGTTCAGCGCCGCCAGGTGTTCCGCCGATTGCGGCATCCATCCCTCGTCCGCGGCCACGACGAACAGCGCGGCCGGGACCGGGCCGACGCCCGCCAGCATGTTCGGCACGAACCGCTGATGCCCGGGAACGTCCACGAAGGCGAGTTCCTCGCCGGCCAGCCGGGTCCAGGCGAAGCCGAGGTCGAGCGTCAGGCCGCGGCGGCGTTCCTCGGCCCACCGGTCGGGCTCCATGCCGGTGAGGCGGCGGATCAGGGTGGATTTCCCGTGGTCGACGTGCCCGGCGGTGGCGATCACCCGCATCGGGAGACCGCCTCCCGCACCGCCGCGTCGTCCGCCGGGGAAACCGTCCTGAGGTCGAGCAAGCACCGGTCCCGCACGATCCGGCCGACGACGGCGGGCTCGCCCAGCCGCAACGCCTCCGCATACCGGGCGGGCAACGCGACCGCCGCGCTGGGCAGCTCGACGCCCGGCGCGCCACCCCCGCCCACGACCGCCGTCGAGTCCACCGCCTCGGCGTCCACGCCCGCCGAACGCAGCGACGCAGCCAAAGCCTCGGCGCGCTGGTGGAGGTTCTCCGCGAGAAGTGCCGCCCGCACCGGTGGTTCCGGGCCGCGGAGGGTGGCTTCGAGTGCGGCGAGGGTCAGCTTGTCGACCCGCAACGCCCTCGCCGCCGGATGCCGCCGGAGCCGTTGCAGGAGTTCGGCATCTCCGAAGAGCAAGCCCGCTTGCGGACCGCCGAGAAGCTTGTCGCCGCTCGCGGTGACGACGTTCGCACCGTCGGCCAGCGCGGTCGTGACGTCCGGTTCGTCCGGCAGCAGCGGATGCGGCGCGAGCAGCCCGGACCCCACGTCGGCGACCACCGGCACGCCGAGCCCGGCCAGTTCGGCGACGCTCGCCGCCGAGGTGAATCCGGTGACGCGGTAGTTCGAGGGATGGATTTTGAGCACGAATCCGGTGCCCGGACCGATGGCCGCCGCGTAATCGTCCGCCGAAGTCCGGTTGGTGGTGCCGATTTCGCGCAGCCGGGCACCGGTCGAGGCGAGCAGATCCGGAATGCGGAACCCGTCGCCGATTTCGACCAGCTCACCGCGGCTGACCACGATTTCCTTGCCCGGAGCCAACGTCAGCGCGCACAGCAGCAAGGCCGCCGCGTTGTTGTTGACCACGTGCACCGCCTCCGCGCGCGGCACCGCCTCCGCCAGCGCGGCCAGAGTGCCGCGCCCGCGTTTCGCCCGCTCCCCGGTTTCGAGCGCGAACTCGACGTCGGTGGCCCCGCCCGCCGCGACGATCGCGTCCAGCGCAGCGGCGGACAGCGGCGCGCGGCCGAGGTTGGTGTGCACGAGAACGCCGGTCGCGTTGAGCACCGGACGCAGCGACGACACCGTCGCGGGCAGCCGGGCCACCACCTCCGCGACGACCTCGCCAGGCTCGATCTCGCCCGCCCGTGCCCGCTGCTGCGCCGCCGCGACCAGCGATTTCACCAGGTCGCGGCCGAGGGTTCCGGCGGCTTTCGCGATCCTCGGCTCGCCGAGCACGGCGTCGGTGCGCGGGATCGCCCGGCGCGGGTCACCCATGGCGGAGGCGGACGGGAATCGAACCCGCCAGCGGCAGGACCTGCCGCTCAACGGTGTTGAAGACCGCGCCGGTCACCAGGCCGGATACGCCTCCCTGGGGCATTCCGCCATCCTGCCAAGACCGTCGCGCCCCCGCATCATGAACAGCATGAGCGTCCGGCTGACCCAGTACGCCCACGGCGGCGGCTGCGCGTGCAAAATCCCGCCCGGAGAGCTGGAATCCATCGTCCGCGGCCTGTCCGGAGCCGCACCTTCGGACCCGCCCGGCGAGCTGCTGGTCGGCCTCGACGACGGCGACGACGCGGCGGCCGTCCGCATCGCCGGCAACGTCGCGCTGATCGCGACCACGGACTTTTTCACCCCTGTCGTCGACGATCCGTACGACTGGGGCCGCATCGCCGCCGCGAACGCGCTGTCCGACGTCTACGCAATGGGTGGCGTCCCGGTGGTCGCGGTCAATCTCCTCGGCTGGCCGCGGGAAGTGCTGCCGTTCGAGCTGGCCGCGGAGGTGCTGCGCGGCGGCCTGGACGTCTGCGCCGAAGCCGGATGCCATCTGTCGGGCGGGCACAGCGTCGACGACCCGGAGCCCAAGTACGGCCTCGCGGTCACCGGCACCGCGGATCCGGAACGCTTGCTGCGCAACGATTCGGGCAAGCCGGGCACGCCGCTGACGCTGACCAAGCCGTTGGGGATCGGCGTGCTGAACTCGCGGCACAAAGCTACCGGCGAACGCTCCGAGGAGGCGATCGCCGCGATGACCACGCTCAACCGCGCCGCGTCGGCCGCCGCGCTGGAGGCAGGCGCGGTGTGCGCGACCGACGTCACGGGGTTCGGGCTGCTCGGCCACCTGCACAAACTGGCCCGGGCGAGCGGAGTTACCGCGCGACTGGACCCAGCGGCGGTCCCGTATCTCGAGGGTGCCCGGGAAGCGCTGCGGGACGGCTACGTCAGCGGCGGGACCCGCCGCAACCTCGACTGGGTCCGGCCGCACACCGACCTGTCGCGGATCTCCGAGGACGAAGCCCTGCTGCTCGCCGACGCGCAAACCTCCGGCGGACTGCTGGTCGCAGGCGAACTGCCCGGGTACCCAGTCATCGGCGAACTCGTCTCCCGCACCGACCACACCATTGTGGTCGGCTGACGTCCGTGAGGGGAACCCTGAGGGACTCTGAGTCCGTGAGGGTTCCCCTCACGACCCGCTGGCCGCAACCCGAGTCCGACCGCTGCGGGTTGGCCGGTCTCCGAAGTGGGTAGCCCGTGCCCGAGGTGAGATATGCGCGCTGCGACCGAGATTCCGCTGTGGTGGCTCGTTCTGACCGGGCTGTGGACCCTCACCCTGTCCACCCCGTCGGCCCCGGAACTCATCGCTGGGGCCAGCGCCGCCCTGGTCTGCGCGATCGCCGCCCGTTCCGCACGCCGAGCGATGCACGGTTCGTGGCGTCCCAAGCTCGGCTGGCTGACCTGGCTGACGCCACTCCCCAAAGCCGCAGTCAGCGAATCCGTCGCTGCCTTGCGCACGGTCTTCCAACGCCCCGCCGCCGGAAAGTTCGAGAAAATCACCGTCCCCACCGCACCGAGACCGGAGCACGAAGCACGGCTCGCCACCGCGACGGTGATCGTCGGCTGCACGCCCGGCGCGATGGTCGTCGCGAGCCCGCCGGACGACACCGACGTCGTCGTTCACCGGCTGCTCCCCGACAGTCCGACCCTCGATCAGGTGACGCGATGACCTGGCTTCTCCTCGCCGCCCTGCTCCTGATGGCGGGCGGTCTCGGCACCGCGTTGTGGCTCGCCGCCCGGGGCACCGCGATCGAACGGCTGGCCGGAATGCAGTTCGCCGGCACCGTCACCGTCCTGACGCTCCTGCTGCTCGTTCAGGCGTACGGCCCGTCGAGCGCCGTCATCCTCCCGCTGACACTGACCGTCCTCGCCTTCGCCGGAACGCTCGTTTTCGCACGACTCCTGGGGACCCGATGACCCTCGCCGCCCAGATTCTCGTCTTCGCCGGGGTGTTCGTCGTCCTCGCTTCCGCGGCAGGCCTGCTGCGTGCCAAGGATTTGCTGACCCGCCTGCACCTCCTCACCCCGGCGACCACGCTCGGCGCGCCGCTGATCGGCGTCGGGCTCGTCCTGGTCAACGGCGTCCAGCTCGGCTCGGGCGCGATCCTCGCGACGGTCGTGCTGCTGGCGGTCACCAGCCCGATCCTGCAGTCGGCCACCGCCCGGCTCGAAGCCCGCCGCCGCGGCGAGATCGACGAGGATCTCCCCGCATGACGGCCGCCGTCCTGCTCGTCGCGCTCGCGCTGGTCGCGGTGGCCGGTTTCGCCGTCGTCGCGACGCACGACCCGAAACGGCAGGCGATCACGCTCACGGTGTTTTCCCTGTGCCTGACTGTGCTTTTCGTCGTGTTCCAGGCCCCGGACGTCGCGTTGTCCGAGCTCGCCGTCGGCGCGGCCATCGTCCCGCTGCTCGTCCTGCTGACCCTGCGCAAGACGGGCAAGCGATGAGGACCCGCGACGTCGTCGGCACCGCCGGCCTGATCGGAGTCGCCGCGCTGTTCGCCGCCGCGTTCACCCGGATGCCGGCCGCCGGCACCGCCGCGCACGCGTACCGCGATCTGGTGCTGCCCTGGGGTTTCCGGGAGGCCACGCCGAATCTGGTGTCCTCGATCAACTTCGACCTCCGCGCGCTCGACACCCTCGGCGAGGAAACGATCGTCGCCGCCGCGGTCGTCGACACGCTCGCGCTGCTGCAGCCGCCCGAAAAGGAGCCGAAACCGGACAGCCACGGCTATGTCCTGCCCGCGGTGAAACTCGCCGGGTTCCTGCTGCTGCCGGTCTCGGTGCTGCTGGGCATCGACATCGTCCTGCACGGACACCTGACGCCGGGCGGCGGTTTCCAGGGCGGTGTCGTCCTCGCGACCGGCTGGCACCTGCTCTACCTGTCCGGCAGCTACCGCGCGCTCGCCCGGCTGCGCCCGATCGACTGGTGCGAATACGCCGAAGCGGCGGCCACCGGCCTGTATGTCGTCACCGGCCTGATGGGACTGGCCGTCGGCGGCTCGTTCCTCGCGAACGTGCTGCCGCTCGGCCAATTCGGCTCGCTGCTCTCGTCCGGGACCGTTCTAGTGCTGAGCGTCCTGATCGGCATCGAGGTCGCCGCCGGATTCGTCGTCCTGCTGTCACGGTTCTTCGTGCACGGGCTGGCGGAACAGTGACCGGCGTCGTGTCGGCGGCCTGCTACGGAGTGGCGGCCTGGCTGTTGCTGCTCGGCTGCGCCGGGATCATGCGCAGCCGGCACCTCGTGCACACCGTGGTGTCGCTGTCGGTCGCGCAATCCGGCACCTACGTCCTGCTGCTGGCGATCGGCTATCAGGACCAGGCCGCCGCCCCGATCGTGTCCCAGGGGCAGTCGCAGCCGGTAGTCGATCCGATGGTGCAGGCCATGACGCTCACCGACATCGTCGTCTCGGCGACCATCACCGCGCTCCTGCTCGCCCTGACGCTGCAGATCTCGCGCCGCCACGGCACGGTCGACCCCGACGAACTGCGTGCGCTGCGCGGCTGACCATGACGACCCTGCCCGCACTCGCCATCGCCGTCCCGCTGCTGGCCGCCTGCCTGCTGCTCGGTCTCGGCGGCAAACTCCCCCGCGTCGTGGTCGACGTGACGGCCACCGTGACCGCGGCGGCGGTCTGCGCACTGTGCGTGGTCCTGCTGACCGCGGCGCACCACGAGCGAGTGGTCACCTGGCTCGGCGGACAGAGTCCGGAAGGCACCCGCTCGGTCGGCATCGTGCTCGTCGCGGACGGGCTCAACACGACCTTCGCCGCGCTCGCAGCGTTCCTGACGGTCTGCGCGCTGCTCTACAGCTGGCATTACTTCGAAGCCGTCGAGGCTCGCTACCACGCGATGATGCTGCTCTTCCTGACCGGAATGCTCGGCTTCCTCTTCACCGGCGACCTGTTCACGCTGTTCGTGTTCTTCGAGCTGATGAGCGGCGTCGCCTACGCCCTCACCGGGTACCGGATCGAAGAGGCAGACTCCGTGCAGGGCGCGCTGAACTTCGGCGTCGTCAACTCCCTCGGCGCGTATTTCACGCTGATGGGCATCGGCCTGCTCTACGCGCGCGGCGGCCAGCTCGGCCTCGCCCAGCTGGGAGTCGCACTCGGCGGACGTCCGGCGGACGCACTCGTCATCGCCGCGTTCGTCCTGGTATGCACCGGACTGCTGGTCAAAGCCGCGACCGTGCCGTTCCACTTCTGGCTCGCCGACGCGCACGCTGTCGCCCCGACGCCGGTGTGCGTGCTGTTCTCCGGCGTCATGGTCGAACTCGGCCTCTACGGCGTGCTCCGCGTCCGCACCATGGTCTTCGGCTCGGTGCTCGACGACGCGACCGTCAGCCGGATCTTCCTCGCCGCCGGGATCGCCAGCGCAGTGCTCGGCGCGGTGCTCTGCTTCACCCAGCGGCACCTCAAACGCCTGCTGGCCTACTCGACCATCGCCCACATTGGACTGTTCCTTTGCGGACTCGCCGCGACCGGCGGCGAGGCGACGGCCGCGTTCGTCCTCTCGGTGCTCGGGCACGCCGGAGCCAAAGGCGCGCTCTTCCTCCTGGCCGGGGTGCTGAAGGACCGTTACGGCAGCGTCGACGAAGACGATCTCTTCGGCCGCGCAACGCATTCACGGTCGGAAGCGGTGCTGTTCCTGATCGCCGCGGCCGCCCTCGCCGGACTGCCGCCCTTCGGCCTGGCGCTGGGCAAAGACGCCGCCGAGCACGCCGGACCGGACTGGCTCATGATCGTGTTCGCGGTGATTTCCGCGGTCACCGCCGCGGCGGTGCTGCGCGCCGGGCTACGGGTCTACTTCGGACTAGGCAGGCCGCCCGCCGACGATTCCGCCGACACGACCACCGGTTCCGGCGAGGAACCCGAGACCGGCCAGCCGATCCGGCGCACCCCGATACCGATGCTCGCCGCCATCGTCGTCCTGCTCGGTTTCGCATTGGCCGCCGGAATCGTCCCGTGGATCCGCGACGTCGCGGCCGCGGCCGGCGCGCAAGCTGTCGACCGCGCGGGCTACCTGCACGACGTCCTGCCGACGCTGCCGACGCCCCTTCCGGCAACGGCGTCCGAGCTGTCCTGGACCGGCCCCGGCTTGCTGTCCGCGGCGGTGACCGCCGTACTCGCCCTCGGCGCCGCGGCCTTCGCGCTGTGGTCGCGGCATCGGACCCCGAAACCAGTGCACGAAGCCCTGACCGTCCTGCACCGCGCGCATTCCGGCCAGGTCGGCGACTACGTGGCCTGGCTGCTCGCGGGCGTCGCCGTCCTCGCCGGACTGGTCTGGCTCTGAACACGTCACCCATGCGGGTCGGTGTCGTCGCCGAGCAGCCGGTGCACCGCTTCCACGTTCTCGTACCGTTGCTCGGGCAACTTGCCGAGATGCCCGATGACGTCGTCACCGGCGCCCTTCGCGGCCGCCCGGCGGAGAAGCTCTTCGCGTTCGCACGGGTACTCGACTTCCGTCAGATACTCACGGACGTCAGACATGGCGCTCCCTTCCTCGGGTTCTTCCCCCCGCATACCCGCCCGGCCCGGCATCAATGCGGGTTACGCCCGGCTGGCGAACGAATCGCCGAAGCCAGCCAAGATCGGGAACGTGCTGCACCCGGTCGCCGATGTCAGCTCAGCCGTGCGGTCCTACGCCGAGACCTTCGGCCTGCCGGCGAAATTCGTCGACGGAGACCGTTACGCCGCACTGTCCACACTGGTCGCGGGCGGCGGAACCGTTGTGCGGCAGTACGAGCGGTGGCCCGCGATCCTTGGGGCAACACGGTCGTCGTTTACGGACCGCAGTGACCGCGTGAAGAACGGCCGCGGCCATGTCGGTCGACCACACCGACGCCGCCGTCGATCTGATGCATCTCGGCGTCCGCGAGTGCGCCTCATCACCAACAACCCGGAGAAATACCGCGGACTCGCCGAATACGGACTTCACCTCACGGAGCAGGTCGCGGTGCGCCCGGTCGAAACTCCGCAGAACCTCCGGACTAAACGCGACCGGATGGGACACGTCTTCGCGGCATCGGCCGCTCCGGCGCCGGAGCGGAAAACTTCCCGACCGCCGTTCCTCTCGGCGGACCAATTCGCCCCGTGCGGCCGGCGTTACATTATTGCCGCCGACCAGCCACTGTGGACTCCTGTTATGGTCTGCGGTGACCGCGTCCCGTTTCCAGGAGGAGTCACCGCAATGGCACAGAAAGTCCTCGTCGAGATGATCGACGACCTCGACGGGTCCGAAGCCGGGCAGACCGTCCCCTTCGGACTCGACGGCGTCCAGTACGAAATCGACCTGTCCGACGAGAACGCCGCCACCCTGCGCCAGGAACTGGCGACGTTCATCGCGTCCGCCCGCCGGACCGGCGGACGCAAAACGACCGTGCGGGCCACGGCCGCGCCGACGGCCGAGGAACGCGAACGCTCGAAGGCGATCCGCACGTGGGCCCTGGACAACAACTGGGCCATCGCCGAACGCGGCCGCATCCCGCGCGAGGTGATCGCCGCCTACGAGGAAAGCCAGAAGCCGGAGGCGAAACCCCGCAAGCGCACCACGAAAAAGCGCGCCGGCAAATAAACCCGCCCCCTCGGCGGTTCGACGGAGATCATTCCGGAAAAGCCGAACGAGGCGTCCACTCCCCCGCCGGAGTTTCACCCCTGCCCCCCCGGCGACTTTCCCGCGCAGCCACCGCCAGGCACACCGGAACGCAGGAGTTCTAGCTCACGGCAAAACCCCCGCCCGGCCTCAGACGAATGTCTCCGGCCCGCGGGATCGCGTCGGCGTGCGGAGGGGCAGTGTGCACGGCCCCCCGGGCCCGGCGCAC
>NZ_JBHZAG010000061.1:0-65377 GCF_042754125.1 Amycolatopsis sp. NPDC059235 | reverse complement strand
GCTTCGTGGTCTTGTTTTGTTTTTTTTTTTTTACTCTCTGGGTCGGCGGATGTGGGGGGGGCCCTCTCCAGTCCCGGGCGGGCCGGGGGGCCGCCCCCCCCCCGCTTCCGGGTTCGGCACGAAGACTAAAAGCTTCGCCCGATCGAGTAATGCCGTCTCAGCACGTGGACGGCGTGCGCGCACTCACAGAATCGGCTGCGGCGCGTACTGCGCGGCGTCCGGGAATCGCTTGAGCACGTCCTCGACGCGCGCCGCGACTTCTTCGACCTGACGCGGGGCCACGCCGGTGAACGAGATCCGGTCGGCGAGGAGTTCGTCCAGGTCAGCGCGGTCGAGCGGGAGGCGTTCGTCGGCCGCGAGCCGGTCGAGGAGGTCGTTCTCCGCGCCGCGTTCGCGCATCGCGAGGGCGACGCCGACGGCGTTCTCCTTGATGGCCTCGTGAGCCGTCTCACGCCCGACGCCCCGGCGCACCGACGCCATGAGCACCTTCGTGGTCGCGAGGAACGGGAGATAGCGATCAAGCTCACGCTCGACCACGGCCGGGAACGCGCCGAATTCGCCGAGCACGGTGAGGAAGGTCTCGAGCAGGCCGTCGAGCGCGAAGAACGCGTCCGGCAGCGCGACGCGGCGCACCACGGAATCCGAGACATCGCCCTCGTTCCACTGGTCGCCGGCCAGTTCGCCGATCATCGACAGGTAACCGCGCAGCACCACCGCGAGGCCGTTCACGCGCTCGCAGGATCGGGTGTTCATCTTGTGCGGCATGGCCGACGACCCGACCTGGCCCGGTTTGAAGCCCTCGGTGACCAGCTCGTGCCCGGCCATCAGCCGGATCGTCTTGGCGAGGCTGGACGGCGCGGCGGCGAGCTGGACCACAGTGGACAGCACGTCGAAGTCGAGCGAGCGCGGGTACACCTGGCCGACGCTGACGAACCGGTTGCCGAAGCCGAGGTGCTCGGCGATCCGCGATTCCAGCTGGTCCAAAGTGGACTCGTCGCCGAGCAGGTCGAGCATGTCCTGCGCGGTGCCGACCGGACCCTTGATGCCGCGCAGCGGGTAACGCTCGATCAGGTTGTCCAGCCGGGAGAACGCGACGAGCAGCTCGTCGGCGGCGGTCGCGAAGCGCTTGCCGAGCGTGGTCGCCTGCGCGGCGACGTTGTGCGAGCGGCCGGCCATCACCAGGTCGGAGTGCTCGACGGCGAGCGCGGCCAGCCGCGACAGCACTGCCGCGACGCGGCTGCGGACCAGCTCCAGCGAGCGCAACTGCTGCAGCTGCTCGACGTTCTCGGTGAGGTCGCGCGAGGTCATGCCCTTGTGCACGTGCTCGTGCCCGGCGAGGGCGTTGAACTCCTCGATCCGGGCCTTCACGTCGTGCCGGGTCACGCGTTCGCGGGCGGCGATCGATTCGAGATCGACCTGCTCGACCACGCGCTCGTAGTCTTCGACCACGCCTTCGGGCACCTCGACGCCCAGCTCGGCCTGAGCCCGCAGCACGGCGAGCCACAGCCGCCGCTCGAGCACGACCTTGCGTTCGGGCGACCAGAGCGCCACCAGCTCAGGCGAGGCGTAGCGGGCGGCGAGCACGTTCGGAATGCTGGGCTTGAGCGTCACGGGGCCACGATACCTGCGCAGGTCAGCGGGGCGGTCACCACTCCGTGAGGCTGCCGTCGGGAAGCCGCCACACCGGCGACCGCCACTCGTGGCCCACCTCGTCGGCTCGGCGGACGGCCTCCTCGTCCACCTCGATACCGAGACCAGGCGCGGTCGGGCGCGCGGCATACCCGTCGACGAAGCGGAACAACGCGTCGTCGGCGAGATACGCGACCGGCTCGCGGCCGTCGTGATAGTGCATGCCGAGGCTTTGTTCCTGGATCAGGAAGTTCGGCGTCGCGAACGCCACCTGCAGCGCGGCGGCCAGCGAGATCGGGCCGAGCGGGCAGTGCGGGGCGAGGTTCGCGCCGTACACCTCGGCCTGCGCGGCGATGCGGCGCAGTTCCGAGATGCCGCCCGCGTGCGACGGGTCCGGCTGCACCACGGCGACGCCCGCGTCCAGCACCGGTTTGAATTCCCAGCGCGAGAACAGCCGTTCCCCGAGCGCGATCGGGACCGTGGAGGCCTCGACCACCGATTTCAGCACGTCGGCGGGCAGTTCCGGCAGCACCGGCTCCTCGACGAACATCGGCTGTACTTCTTCGAGCATCTTCACCAGCCGTCGCGCCATCGCGGGCGAGACGCGGCCGTGGAAGTCGATCGCCAGGTCGCGGTCGGGTCCGAGCGCCTCGCGGGCCTCCCGGGCGCGGGCCAGCACGGCCTGCGCTTCGGCAGGCGTGGCGATCGGTCCAAGCGGGCCGGCGACGTTCATCTTCACTGCGGTAAAGCCACGCTCGACCTGCGCAGACACCGCGTCGAAGATCCCCGACGGACGGTCTCCGCCAACCCACGAATACACCCGCACGCGATCACGCACCGGGCCGCCGAGCAGCTCGTGCACCGGGGCGTTCCGCGCCTTCCCCGCGATGTCCCACAGCGCCTGGTCGAACCCGGCGAGCGCGCTCGACAGCACTGGGCCGCCGCGATAGAAACCGCCGCGGCGCAGGACCTGCCAGTGGTCCTCGATGCGCAGCGGATCCTTCCCGACGACCAGCTCGGCCAGCTCGTGCACGGCCGCGCGAACGGTCCCGGCGCGGCCTTCCACGACCGGTTCGCCCCAGCCGGCGATGCCCTCGTCGGTGCTGACCTTCAGGAACAACCAGCGCGGCGCGACCAGGAAGGTCTCGACCCCGGTGATCTGCACAGTGCCTCCAAACGGACTAAGCGGAATCCTTAGCGGCCGACCAGCCGCCGTCGACAATCAGCTCGGCGCCCGTGACAAACGACGCCGCGGGCGAGAGCAGGAACGCGATCACCGCGGCGATTTCGGCCGGATCGCCGAGCCGTCCGGCGGGCGTCGCGCGGACGCTGCGTTCGCGGTCCTCCGCGCTGATCCGGTCCCACGCTTCGGTCTCGACCGGGCCGGGAAGCACCGAATTCACCCGGACTTCCGGTGCGTACTCGACGGCCAATTGCCGGGCCAGAGACACCAAAGCGCCCTTGCTGGCCGCGTAAGCCGGGTGTCCGGGCAGGCCGAACCGCGCGTGCACCGAGGAAACCAACACCACTGAGCCGCGCCGAGATCGCAGCGACGGCAGACAGGTCCGCACGGCCAGGTACGACGCGGTGAGATTGACGTCCAGCTGTCGTTGCCATTGCGCGCGGTCGGTTTCGTGCAGCGGGCCCGAAGTTGGCAGATATGCGTTGCTGACCACGGCGTCGACTTCGCCGGCAAGATCGAGAACTCGTTGCCACGTCTCGTCTTCGGTCACATCGCCCTGCACGCCGCCGGACACCGGGGCGAGGTCGACGCCGATCACCCGGTAGCCGTCGGCTTCGAGCTGAAGGGCGGTCGCGGCTCCGATCCCGGACGCCGCGCCGGTCACCACGGCAGTGCGCATGGTTCGGAAGCATGCCGGGACGCCTGCGACCCCGTCAAGAATAATTAGTAATTTATAATTTGCCTGCTAGGCTGGCAGCCATGGGATACCGGTGGGAGATCACGCGCGAAGCGGTGCGCCAGGGCGTCGTCGGGATCGTGCGGACAGCGGACGCCGCCTCGGCCGTCGCCGCCGCGCGGGCGGTGCTCGACGCGGGGTTGAAGTCGGTCGAAGTCCCGCTCACGAACGCGGGCGCGCTCGTCGCGATCGAGGAGCTGGCCGCCGCGTATCCGGACGCCACGATCGGGGCGGGCACGGTGCTCGACGAGTCGTCCGCGACGGCCGCGATCCGTGCGGGGGCCCAGTTTCTCGTGTCACCGTCGTTGCACACCGAGGTGTTGCGTACCGCTCATCGGTACGGCGTCGCGGCGCTGCCGGGCACCGGTTCGGTCACCGAAATCGTGCGCGCGATGGAGGAAGGTGCTGACGCCGTAAAGGTTTTCCCGGCTTCCGCGCTCGGTCCGCAATGGATTAAGGACGTACGCGCCGCGCTTCCGCAGGCTCCGCTGGTGCCGACGGGTGGAATCGCTCCCGAGGACGTGCCACTCTGGCTCGACGCGGGCGCGGTCGCCTGCGGGATCGGGTCGGCGCTGACCCGTGGTTCGTCGGAGGACATCCGGGCCAGAGTGGCCGCATTGGTGAGGGAGAGCTCGTGAGCGACGTCGTACTCGTCGGCTGCCGTACCGCCGAAACCGGCGGAAACGGCACGGGAATCACGGTTTTCCGACGCTCCGGCGGCGAGCTGATCGCGGATTCGACGTTGCCGATGGTGTCGCCGACCTGGCTGACCCAGCATCCCGCGCTGCCGATGGTGTACGCGGTCAACGAGACGAGCTACGGCGAAATCACCTCCGTTTCGGTCGCCGACGGCCTGGTCGCGCTCGACGTGGTCGAATCCGGCGGGGCCAGCCCGTGCCACCTCGCGGTGACGCCGGACGGCCGATTCCTGTTGTGCGCCAACTACGGCGGCGGCAGCCTCGCCGTGTTCGCCCTGCGCCCGGACGGCCGGATCGACGGCCGCACGGACCTCGTGCAGCACACCGGGAGCGGGCCGCGCGCCGACCGGCAGGAAGGCCCGCACGTCCACATGGCGGTGTCCTCAGCGGACAGTTCCGTGGTGAGCGCCGTCGACCTCGGCACCGACGAGATCCGCAGCTACACCCTGTCGCCGGAAGGAAAACTGACTCCGCTGGCCGTTTCGTCGCTGCCGCCGGGAACGGGACCGCGGCAGCTCGTGCGCAGCACGGACGGAATCGCTTACGTGGCAGGAGAACTGTCCGGCGAGTTAATCACGATGCGGGAGACTTCGCCGGGAGCGTTCGAGTTCGTCGCGGCGACTCCGGCGACCGCGGCCGGCGGCGAATCCCTGGTAGCGCACCTGGAAGTGCTCGAATCCGGGATCTACCTGTCGAACCGCGGGCCGGAATGCATCACTTCGTTCGCCGGAGATCCGCTGCGCGCGACCGTCGACCAGCCGTGCGGCGCTTATCCGTGGAACTTCGCGGTGGCAGACGGAACATGCTACACCGCCGCGTTCCGGGACGACATCATTTCCGTCTTTCCGTTGAAAGACTTGGGAAACGCGGAGGTCCGCAAGTACCCGACCGGTTCCCCGACGTGCGTGCTCCCGCTCCGGTGACCGACCATCGCCCTCGCGGCCTGCACCGACAGACCGTGGAAACGCTCGCCGCGCGCATTCTGTCCGGCGAATGGCGTGAGGGCATGGTGCTGGACCTTCCGGCGCTGCGCGAGGAGCTGGACATCAGTCTCACTGCGCTGCGCGAAGCGTTGAAGGTGTTGGCAGCAAAGGGGATGATCGGCGCGCGGCAGAAGCACGGTACCTTTGTGCAACCGCGCGAGAACTGGCAGCTTCTCGACGCCGACGTCATGCGCTGGCAAACCACCGCGCGCGGAAACGCCGGTCTGCTGGACGAATTGGCCGAGGTCCGCGCCGTGGTCGAACCCGCCGCGGCACGGATGGCAGCGGAACGCGCGACCGCCGAAGACCTTGCCGCGCTTGAGTCCGCACTCGATGCGATGGTCGCGGCACCGGATCTGGAAGCGAGTATCGAGGCGGATCTGGCGTTTCACCGCGGCCTGTTGACCGCCGCGCACAACAACTTCCTGCTCCAGATCGAACGCGTCATCGCGATCGGCCTGGCGGAGCGGGACAAACTCGTCCACAGCGCCGGCCCCACCGACGATCCGGTGCCGAGCCACCGCCGGGTGCTGGACGCCATCGCCGCGCACGACCCGGTCGGCGCGGAGACCGCGATGCTGGAGCTGCTGGTGAAATCGGCCGCCGACGCCAAGAGGACCGGTCAGGAAGTAAAAGCTCGCCGGTAAGCAGTCGGCGTGGTTCCGAGCGCGCGGCGGAAATGCACCCGCAGGTTGGCCGGGGTGCCGAGACCGCAGTCCCGCGCCACCCGGTCCACTGAATGTTCCGTGGACTCCAGCAGTTCCCGCGCTTTACCGAGCCGCGCGTTAAGCAGCCACTGCAACGGCGTCGTCCCGGTTTCCTCGGCGAAGCGGCGCAGGAAAGTCCGCTGCGACATCTCCGCGTGCCGGGCGAGCAGGCGAATGCTGAGCGATTCGTCCAGTCGCTGCAACGCCCATTCCCGCGTGGCGGACAGTGAAGCGTCGCCAGCGTCCGCGAGCGGAGCGGGGACGTACTGCGCCTGTCCGCCTTCCCGATGCGGAGCGGCGACCAGCCCGCGCGCGATTCGATTCGCGACCGCAGCGCCTAGGTCGCGGCGCACGATGTGCAGGCAGAGGTCGATGCCGCAGCAGACGCCGGCCGAGGTGAGCACGTCGCCCTCGTCAACGTAGAGGACGTCCCGATCGACCTGGACCGAGGGGTACGCCCGCTCGAATTCGTCGATATATTCCCAATGCGTCGTCGCGTGCAGGCCGTCGAGAATTCCGGCCGCGGCCAGCGCGAACGCGCCGGTGCAGATGGACACCACTCGCCGCCCCCGGTCGCGCGCCTCGGCCAGCAGCTCGACCGCCGCTTCCGGGGTCTCCCGGATCGGGTCGTAGCCCGGCACGATCACCGTGTTCGCCGCGCGCAGCTCGTCGATCCCGCCTTCGGCCGCCAGCTCGAACCCGGCGCTGGTGGCGACCTTCGGGGCGAGCGCGCACAGCGTCATGTCGTAATGCGTTTGCGGCCGGGCGTGAAACACCTGCGCCGGGATCGCCAAGTCGAGCGGCAGGACCCCGTCGAGTGCCAGCACCGCGACTCGATGCACCGTCATGGCAAGATTCTATCGAAGTACGGCAAACTTGCCACTCGCCAGGTCAGGACGTTGCGGGCCAGGGTTGAAGGCATGACCGAACTCCTTCCGGACGCGGTTGCCACCCTGCCCGCGACTCCGCTGGCGGACGCCGTCATCGAGGTCGTCCGACCGCTGGAATCGCGGTCGGTGTTCAACCACAGCGTCCGCACCTACCTGTTCGCCCGGCTGGTCGCCAATCGGCTCGCTCTGTCCGGCTACGACGACGACCTGCTCTTCGCCGCGTGCGTCATGCACGACATCGGCGTGGCGCCGGACGGCCCGCACGTGGAACGCTTCGAGGTCGAAGGTGCCGAACGCGCGGCGGGCTTCCTTGTCAAGCAAGGGATTCCCGTCGCGGACGCCGACCAGGTCTGGCAAGCCATCGCCCTGCACACCTCCCCAGGGATCGTGCAGCACCGCGGCCAACTGTGTGTGCTCGTCCACGCCGGGGTCGCCGTCGACTTCGGCGGCCCGATCGGCGCCGAGTACGTCGAAGCCGTCACCGACGAGCAGGCCGCGACGATCCACGCCGCTTACCCCCGGCTGGAGATGGTCCGCTCGCTCACTGACGCGATCGTCGCGCAGGCCGCGAAAAACCCGAAAAACGCGCCCGTGCCGTCCACTCCCGCTGATTTCTTGCGCGAGCGTGCGGCCGACGGCGAAACCCGGTTGGAGCGTGCTGCCCGCACCTCCCGCTGGGGCAACTGAGAAAGGAATCCCCATGCACTCCGTCAAAATCCCCGAGGACTCCGAGGTTTTCGGGCCGTCCGGGGCGTCCGCCTTCACCCGCTTCGGTTACTCGGCCGCGGTCCGCGCGGGAAACCTCCTGTTCATCGCGGGGACGATCGGCCGCCGCCCGGACGGGGCGATCGCGGAAACCATCGAGGAACAGACCGAGATCGCGCTCCGCCGGATCGAGGAAATCCTCCGCCTGGAAGGGCTCGACCTCTCCGCGCTGGTCGACATCACGAGCTATCACGTCGACATCCACCAGCACCTGCCCGGTTTCCTGGAGGCCAAGAAGCGCCTCGTGACCGCCGAGCCTTATCCGGCGTGGTCGATGATCGGCGTCAGCGGGCTCGCCAGCCCGGGGCTGCTGATCGAAATCCGCGCCACCGCGGCGTATCCGGGCTGACTGTCCTCAATGGACTCCGGCGGACTCCGCGAGCGCGGTCCGCAGCATCCGCCCGGCGGCGGCGCGCGGGGCCGGGTCGACCGCGATCAGCGCGTTGACCACGGCCCCGTCCACGAGCGCGACCAGCCGGTCCAGCTCGTCCTTGGCCACCGGCGTCCCGGAGCGGGCGAAGATCTCCGTCAGCAGTTCGTTGAGCTGCTGGGACAACGTCCGCATCAACGGCCGCAGGTACGGCCGCCGTCCCGTGGCGACCAGGCGTTCGTAGCGCAGCAGGACCGCCTCGGCGTCGGCTTCCGGGTCGCCGCTCTGCGGGCCGAGCAGCATGTCCAGCACGAGTTCCACGGTCGCCTGCACGCCCCGGTTCCGGGTCGTCAGGTCGTCGAGCTGCCGTCGCCCGTTGGCCAGTTCGGTCTGCCCGTGGTGCTCCACCGCGGCGGTGACGAGCTCTTCCAGCGAGTCGAAGTAGTACGTCGTGGACGCAAGCGGCAGGCCGGCCCGCTCGGCGACCGCCCGGTGCCGGACCGCGTCGAAGCCGCCCTCGGCCAGCAGCTCAGCGGCGGCCTCGACGAGCGCTGCCCGTCGTCGCTCGCCCTTGGGGGTGGTGGCTGCTGCCGTCATGTCCGGTCATTCTGCCAGCCGCCCCGGAGGCCGCCGATCAGAACCGGGTGGCCAGCGAAGCGGCGAAGCGCGCCAGGTCGGTTGCGTACGGTGCCTGATGCCCGGACGTCCCCGGCACGCTGACCAGCACGAGAGTCCCTCCGCTGCCAGTTTGCTGACGCACAGTGACGGCTCCAGCCGGTTGCGTGGGCACATTCACCGCGGCACCGCGGGCGAACACCGCCGCGCCGATCGTCCCGTCCGGAAACGGGAACCCCGCGCCGCGCGACGACGTCGTACAAACGCTGCCTGGGGAAGCCTGCGCGGCGTTCAAGTGGCCTGGGAGCTCGCCAGCGAGGGCAGTGGCGAGCTCCCAGTCCACCCGTCCGCACCCGGAGGTGCCTTCGACCCGAGGGCCGGTCCTCCCGGTTTCGCCGGCTCCCTGCCGAGACGGCTGACCCGGGAAGTCATCCCCATTGCTGAAAGGACGCGCCGCCGACCCGCCGGGTTGCACTGGCGCGGCCGCGGAATTCGCCATCGAATCAGACTTCTCGCTCGAAATTCCCACAATTCCCCAGGTGCCGAACCCGGCGGCCACCACTACGGCCGCGGTGCCGGCGGTGATCCGGTTGCGCCGGCGCACCGTCTCGCGCTTGGAGCGGCGCACCACGTCGTCCACCGAGAACGTCGGGGGCGGCACCTCGCCGGGAGCGGCGGAGAACAACGTCTCGGCTTCCCGCTCATCCATTGGTCTCCACCTCCCGTTCCAGCACCTGGCGCAGGTTCGCCAGCCCGCGCGCCGTTTGACTCTTCACGTTGCCTTCGCTGCAGCCCAGCGCCGTCGCCGCGGCCCCGACGTCCAGTCCGTCGAAGAACCGCAGCACCAGCACCGCCCGCTGCTTCGGCGGCACTTCCTTCAACGCCGCGAGCAGGTCCTCGCGCGTCGCGACGCGTTCGGCGAGCCCCGGTCCGTCGTCCACGGGCTCCGGCAGCACTTCGGTCTGCCGCTCCCGCCGCCACGGACGGCGAGACTCGTCGATGACCGCGCGCACCAGCGTCTTGCGCACGTACGCGTCGGTCGCCGCGCGGTCTCTGATCTTCTTCCACCTCCGGTGCAACGCGACGAACGCCGTCTGCGCGAGGTCGTCGGCTTTGTGCCAATCCCCGCACATCAAGTAGGCCGTCCGGCGCACGGCGTCCCTCCTCGCGGCGAAGTACTCCGCGAACTCCTGTTCGTCGCGCTGGTCCACGCGCTTTGCAGCTCCGCTCTGGCCATGTCCGGTGAAGGGACGGATCCGGGGGCGTCCACGGTTGCACGTCCGGCCGGAGACGTTCCACCCCCCGTCGCATTGATGCCGCGCCCACCTGTGTGATGTGATCGGACTGTGACCATGACTGGGCAGCTGATCGACTTCCGTTCCGACACCGTCACCCGCCCGGACGCGATCATGCGCGCGGCCATGGCCGAGGCCGAGGTCGACGACAACGTCATCGGCACCGACCCGACCATCGCCGAGCTGGAGCGCCGGGCCGCGCAGACGCTCGGCATGCCCGCCGCCCTGTGGACGCCGAGCGGGACGATGGCGAACCTGATCGCGCTGAGCGTCCACCTGCGGCGCGGCGACCGGTTCCTCGCCACCCGCGGCGCGCACGTGCTCACCAACGAACTCGGTTCGGCCGCCTGGCTGGCCGGCGGCATGCCGGACATCCTCGAACACGACGCGGGCCCCGGCCGGTGCCTGCCGGAGACGCTCGAAGCCGCGATCGGCAACCCCGGCCCGTACTTCACGCTCCGCACCACGCTGTTGTGCCTGGAGAACACCCACAACGCGGCCGGCGGCGCGGTCACTCCGCCGGACGAGCACGCGCAACTGCTGTCCGTCGCGAAGCAGGCCGGGCTCACCGTGCACCTTGACGGCGCGCGAATCTGGCACGCGGCCGTCGCGCTGCAGGTGCCGCCCGCCGCGCTGACGGTCGGCGTGGACTCCGTGTCGGCGTGCTTCAGCAAGGGCCTCGGCGCGCCGGTCGGCTCGGTCGTCGCGGGCAGCGTCGAGTTCGTCGAGCAGGCCCGCCGGATGCGGCAGATGCTCGGCGGCGGAGTGCGTCAGGGCGGGGTACTCGCCGCGGCGTGCCTCGTCGCGCTGGACCGCGTCGACGAACTGGCCGAGACGCACGAGTTCGCGAAGCGGCTGGCAGACGGCCTTTCCGAGCACGGCTGGGACGTGCGAACGCCGGACACCAATATCGTTCTGGCCGGGGTGCCGGACGTGCCGACCGCGCTGAACTGGCTCGGCTCGCTCGGCATTCAGGCTCTGCCCATGGCGGGCAAGGTCCGGTTCGTGACGCACCGGGACCTGTCGTCCGCTGACATCACCGAAGCACTGCACCGGATCAAGGCCGGTGCCTGACCCCTGGGGGACTCGGGTGACCAACTGGATCGTTTTCGACTACGGCGAGGTGCTCAGCGTCCGCACCACCGCGGTGCCGAAGCTGGCCGCCGCCATGGGCGTCTCGCTCGAGACGTTCGAGCCGGTGTACTGGAGCGTGCGCGACGCGTACGACCGCGGCTGCCCTGACCTGGAGTACTGGACGTCGATCGGCGACCAGGTGGGCGCGAAGGTGGACGACGCGCTGTCGGCCGAACTGACCGCGCTCGACGTCGCGGGCTGGGGACAGCTCGCGCCGGGATCGCTGGACCTGCTGCGGTCGCTGTCCGAGGCCGGCGCCTCGCTCGCATTGCTGTCGAACGCGCCGTCGGCGTTCGGCGTCTGGGTGCGCGAGCAGGAGTGGTCGAAGCTGTTCAAGCACACGCTGTTCTCCGGAGACGTGAAGGTCGCGAAGCCGGACGCCGAGATTTTCCAGCTGCTGCTGGACAAACTGGGTGCGAAGCCGGACGAGTGCCTGTTCTTCGACGACCGCCAGATCAACATCGACGGCGCCCGCGCGGTCGGACTCCGCGCGCACCTGTGGGACGGCGCCGAAGCCGCCCGCGCGGCGCTGGCCTGAGCCGTGAACGGCTCCCGCACCTGCGCGGTGCGGGAGCCGTCGAGTGCTCAGTATGGTTCGGCGCCGGTCAGCGGCTGATGCGCTTCGACTGCTTCTTCCCGGTGATCGCCCCGTAGGCCGCGGTGCCCAGGAACAGCACCCCGCCGATGATGCCGATCCACAGCACGGCCTTGAACACGAAGCCGATCACTGACCCGAGCACCATGAAGGCGATCCAGGCCACGACGAGCGCTCCGACGATCTTCCAGAACATGGCTCCTCCGATGCCGTTTCCGCGCCACGTCGGCCCGGTGCCCTCCAGCGTGCCATCCGTGCGACGGAAACTCTCTCCATCCTGCCAACGTTCAGGGTCTTTTCCGGGTTCCCCCTGAACCAGCTTTCCTGGTCGTCTCGTCCAGCGGGTCCGGCTCGGGCTCCGCCGGAGCGGCCGGCTGGCAGGTCGCGGAGCAACCCGACCCCCTTGGTCACCGGACCGGCCGAGACATCACGGAATGCGGTTTTTACGGCTTTACGACTGTCCGTTGAAAGGCACCTACTATCGGCCCGTTGTTCATTCGGCACCCCGGACCAATTATTAATGGTGAATTATTCACCACTGAGTCGGGAGCAAAATCAATGCGCAAGAAATTGATCGCAGGCGGTGTCTTCGCCGTCGCGCTCGCCCTCACCGCCGGTGGAACTGCCACCGCGCAGCAGTTCTCCGCCGCCCCCGCGGCCACCGGTGGTCCGACGGTGAAAAACGCCTGTGCGCAGGTGCGCGCGGCAGGCCGCATGTCCTGCTTCGCACAGGTGCGCACTGACATCAAGCAGGCCCGGCGCGCCCCCGGCGCCGCTCCTTCCGGCTACGGCCCCGCAGAGCTGCAAGCCGCCTATCAGCTGAAGGCCGACGGCGGTGCGGGCCAGACGATCGCCGTCACCGAGTCCGGCGATTACCCCTCTCTCAAAGCGGATTTGGCCGCCTACCGCAAGCAGTTCGGATTGCCCGCCGGCGACGTGCAGATCGTGAACGAAGACGGCCAGGAGAGCCCGCTGCCGGCCGCCGACCCGGACTGGGCCGTCGAGACCGCGCTGGACGTCGACATGATCGCGGCGACCGCGCCGAACGCCAAGATCCTCGTGGTCGAGGCCAAGCAGGCCAGCACCGACGACCTGGGCAAGGCGGTGGACACCGCGGTCAAGCTCGGCGCGAAGTTCGTCTCCAACAGCTGGGGCGGCGACGAGTCCGAGGGCGGCGCGGGCGACGCGCACTTCAATCACCCCGGCGTGGCGATCACCGCGTCCAGCGGTGACAACGGCTACGGCGCGAGCTGGCCGGCGTCCTCCCCGTACGCCGTCGGCGTCGGCGGCACGACCCTGACGAACAGCGGCGGCTCGTACACCGAGACCGCGTGGAAGGGCGCGGGCTCGGGTTGCTCCAGCTACGCGGCGAAGCCCGCTTTCCAGACCGCCGCGACCGGCTGCGACAAGAAGGCCATCGCGGACGTCTCCGCGGTCGCCGACCCGGCCACCGGTGTCGCGGTGTATGACACCTTCCAGCAGAGCGGTTGGCAGGTCGTCGGCGGCACCAGTGCTTCGTCGCCGATCATCGCGAGCGTCTACGCCGATGCCGGCACCCCCGGTGCGCAGGACTGGCCCGCCCAGTACCCGTGGTCGCACACCGACCAGCTGACCGACGTCACCTCGGGCAGCAACGGCAGCTGCGACACCAAGCAGTGGTGCAACGCGGGCACCGGCTGGGACGGCCCGACCGGGCTGGGCACCCCGAAGGGCACCGCCGCCTTCACCAAGTAAGAATCGACAATTTCAGATAGTTCACCTTAATCGGGCATAATAGCGACCAGCGGTCGGGCGGAACAAATACGACGTTCCCCCCGATCGCTTGTCGTTACCTTTTTCTAGCCCCCTTCACTCGATAGGGTTCCGAACGAGGGAAGGTGCCACCGGCACGGGGAGTCGCAGCGGAGGTGACGCGCGTTTGACGCTCCACGATTATTCGGACGCACGGCACAGTCCCGACCAGCGGAACAATTTCGACTCCCTCGACCCGGCCGGGCCCTCCTTCGCCGACACGCTGCGCGGCGCGATCGATGCCAGCGGCCTCACCCTGGAACGCATCCGGGCCAGGCTGACCGAGCGCGGAAGCCGGGTCAGCCTGGCGACGCTGAGCAACTGGCAGTCCGGCAGTCGCCAGCCCGAACAACGCCGGTCGATAGAAGCGGTGCGCCAGCTCGAGAACGTCCTCGAACTGCCGATGGGCAGGCTGTCCGGCAGGCTGGGACCGCCCCGGCCGAGGGGCAGGCAAGTCGCCGCCGAGGAGTCCGCGGTGCCCGACGAGCAGTGGCTGGACTCCAGTGGTCTGTCGGCACTGATGACCGACGCCGACATCGCACCGCAGAACGGACTGCGCCGGATCAGCTTGCACCTGCGCTGTCACCTCGACTCCGGCCGGGCTGTGCACCGGATCAGCTACCGGCACGTCCTGCGGGCCGAACGGGACGGCCTCAGCCACGACCTCAACCTGCTGGAACTCTCTCCTGGCACCCGACGGCGGCCGACGCTCATCTCGACGCACAACTGCAGGCTGGGCCGCCAGTCGGTGAGCGAAGAGAAGCACCTGATGATCAACGAACTGCTCTTCGACAGTGCGCTCCGCCGTGGCGAAACCGTGGTCATCGAATACGAGATCGAGCTGTACCCCGAGCCGGGACAGCCGTCCGACAACAGCTGGACCGCCAGTTTCCGGCTGCCCATCCAGGAATTCCTGATCGAGGCCCAGTTCGGTCCCGGCGCCGTCCCAGTCCGCTGCCGGGAGGTCCGCCGCCCGTTCAGCGATCCGACCCCGACCGAACGACCTGTGCGCATCAGCGAATCGGCCAACACGCACGCCGTCATGCTCGGACTGCGCGCCGGGAGGTACGGGCTCGAATGGGACTGGCCCGAGCAGCACGGCTGACCGGACCGGTCAAGCCCGCGCGGCGGAACCACGCTGCCTCGACGCACCAGCAGGTCAGCGGCCGACGGCCAGAGATCTCCGGGTTCCCCTGACCGGTTTCACCCCAGCCAGCCGCCGAGCCGACGCAGCCCCTCGGTCACGTCCTCGGTCGCGCCGGCGAAGGAAAACCGCACGTAGCGGCCGCCGTCGACCGGGTCGAAGTCGATTCCCGGAGTGATCGCGAGTCCGGTGTCGGCGAGCAGGCGCTGGCACCAGCTGAGGCTGTCGGTGGTGTGCTCGGAGACGTCGGCGTAGGCGTAGAACGCGCCGTCGGCGGGGGCGAGCTTGTCGAGGCCGATCTCGCGCAGACCGGCGAAGAGCAGGTCGCGGTTGCGCCGGTAATGCTCGACGTGCGCGTCCGCTTCGGCGTAGGACTCCGGGGTGAACGCCGCGACGGCCGCGTACTGCGAAACCGCGGGCGGGCAGATGGTGAAGTTGCCGGTCAGGACGTCGACCGCGCGGTGCAGCCGCTGCGGCACCAGCATCCAGCCGAGCCGCCAGCCGGTCATCGCGAAGTACTTCGAGAACGACCCGAGCACCAGCGCTTCCCGGCCGTACTGCCAGGCGCAATCGAGCTGCTTGCCATACGAGATGCCGTGGTAGATCTCGTCGCTGATCAACTGCACGCCGTGCGACGCGCACCAGCCGGAAATCGCGGCCAGCTCACCCGGCGGCAGCACGGTCCCGGTGGGGTTGCTGGGACTCGCGACGATGAGCCCGTCGATCGGCCCGAGCCGGTCGAGCTGCTCGACGGTCGGCTGGAAATTCGTCTCGGCCGTGGTGGCGAACTCGACGACCTCGCAGCCGAGGACGTTCAGCAGATTCCGGTAGGCCGGATAGCCCGGACGGGCCATCGCGACCCGCGCGCCCGGGTCGAACGCGCTCAGGAACGACAGCAGAAACCCGCCGGACGAGCCGGTGGTCATGACGACGTCGGACGCGGCCACGTCGACGTCGTAGGTGCGCCGGTAATGCCCGGCGACGGCTTCGCGCAGCTCAGGAATGCCGAGCTGCTCGGTGTAGCCGAGGGTGTGCTGTTTGAGCGCTTCCTGGGCGGCTTCGAGCACCGCCGCCGGAGCGGGCACGGACGGCTGCCCAGCGGCCAGCGAAATGAGGTCGCCGTGGCTGCGCTGCCGGGCCTGAGCCGCGGACAGCACGTCCATCACGTGAAAAGGAGGCACGCCTGCCCGCAACGCGGGCCCGCCGAAAGCACCGATGTCGACCATGCGGCCAGGCTAACCGGCGGAACCGCGTGCGGGGTGAGCCGTCAGTAACCGCGGTACGCGCCGCCGTGCGCCATCGCCGCGATGCCCGGGACGTTGGACATCGAGCCGTACCGGTCGAGCGAGTACCGGACTCCCGCGATGATGTTGTCGACCGGGTTGTAGATGTTGTCGTGGCCGGGCAGCTTGTGCGCGTTGAACGTCGAGTCGATGCACTGCATCAGGCCCTTGGACGGATGGCCCGCGGCGGCATTGGAATCCCAGTTGTTGATCGCGTTCGGATTGCCGCCGGACTCGTGCTGGATGATCGCCCAGATGTTCTTGATGTCCGCGTCGGTCACGTTCACGCCCGCGGCCTGCAGTGCCTTGATGGCTTCCTGGATCCACTGCTGAACATTGCCGGGCGGAGGCGAGGAGGGCGGACCGCCGCTCGGGCCGAGACCACCGCCGCCACCGGACGCGCCGCCACCGCCACCGCCGCCGTGGTGGCCGCCACCGCCGCCACTTCCGCCACCGCCGTGTCCGGTGTGCAGACCGCCGGTGCTCTGCGGGACGGTGCCGTCCGAGTTGGGCAGCGGGACCTTCGAGTAGCCGCCCTCGATCTGGGTCTTCATCAGATCCTGCGACTTCTTGACCATGTCGTCGGCCTGCTTCAGCAGCGGGTCGATGGTCTGCTCGGCAGTCGTGGCGTCCGTTTGGTTGGCCTTGTTCGCGGCGTCGATGATCGACTGCGACGTCGGGCTGGGCGGCGGGCCCTTCTTGTCCGACTTGTCGTTGGCGTACGCCGCCTCGGCCGCCTGCGCCTTCTGCGCTTTGTCCGACTCTTCCTTGATCCGCTTGTCGATATTCGTCTTGGCGGTGTTGAAGGCCTCGGTGACCTTGCTTTTGATCCCGCCGAGGTCAGACGACAGCTGCGTCAGGTCCTTGCCGACGTCGTCAAGATGCCCCTGCACCTTGTCGCCCGCCTTGGTGATCTGCGTGACGTACTCGACGAAGGAGTCCGCCGCCGGACCTTCCCACACTCCGCCTGACAACGACTTCGTGGAATTGTTCAGCGCGGCACTGTGGTCGCCCGCCTGCTTCGCGGCGTCGGTGAACTGCTTCCCGGCGTCGCTGATCACGCCCGGGTTGATCTTGTCGACCTTCTTAGCTTTATCGACAATGCCGTTCCAGTTCGGCGGATAGTCGATCAGCGCCATGCTCTAGCCCCCTCGTGCCTGCTCAGCGGTCTTCGTGGACGGTCAGGTCGGTCTTGTGGACCTGATCGGTCTCCTGGATCAGCCCCGCCGCCTTCTTGATAATGAAGCTGGTCGCCTCCATCAGCTTCCCGGCCGCGTCGAACTCGCTGTGCACGCCCTGCTTGAACGTGCCGACCGCGCCGTGCACGTCCTTCGAGCCGCCCATCGTGCCGAACGGGCTCTCGTGCTCCTCGTCAACGCCGGTGAGATGCTTCTTGGACTTCTCGAACTCGTCCTTCAGCTTCTCCACGTTCCTGGCGGCAATGGCCATGGAATCCGGGTCGTAGACAGGCACCGTTCGTCATCCCCTTCGCGACACTCGCTTCCCGACCAGTTCGGACGCTCCGCTCACCGAGTCGGTTCCCTGCTTACTCTAAGACTTCGAGCGCGTGCCGTGTGCAGTTCTCCGCGACTTCGGGGCGCGAACCCCCGGACCGGGTTATAGCGCGAACGAAAAGGGAGAAAACGGTCAGCCCGAAGGCGTCAAATCGCGGCCTGCAACTCCCGCACCCGCTCCGCCAGCACCGCGTTGTCCGCCGGACTCACCGTCGCCCACGTATGCCCGTCCGAATCGTCAGTGAGCTGGAACAGATACCGCCCGGAATCAGTGTCGTAGAACGCCGCCACATGCGGCGACCGGCGCACCGTTCCGTCCCGCAGCACCCGTTCCGCGCAGAACTGGCCGCGCGCCGCCTGTCCCATCAGCATGCCCGCCAGCTCCTGCGCCTCCCACAACGCCACGCCCCGGTCCTCCAAAGCCGTGACCAGCGCTTTCGGATCGCCAGCGGCAGCCGTATCCGCGGCGACGAGCGTGCTGTGCGGGACCGAGATCGACTGGCCGACCCCGGCGTCGAAATCCCCGGCGACCCGTACCGCGGCGTCGGCGAGCGTGTCCGGTTCGGCGTCGATCAGCCACACCTCGTCCCGGTCGACCACCGCGAGCACGGCTTGGCTGCCCCGGCTCACCGCGCGCCCGCGGATCTCGCGGTCCGCCCACACCCAGACGTCCAGGGCCTCCCGTGGACGCGCCAGCAAATGCAGCTGATCCAGCACCGTCCCGGATGGCCGACGGCCGCGCGCAAGCCTGCGCTGTGCCAGCGAATCCCAGACGGACTCGATCAGTTCGGCCCGTTCGGTGTGCGTGCGCCCGGGCGACGGAACCGCGAGCGCGGCCGGGCGTCCGCCCAGGTCCAGCGATTCCCACAGCACGTCGAATTCGAGGGCGGTCAGTACCAGGTTCACGGCCGGCGCACGTCTCCCGTGCCGTCGCCGAGGACGTCGCGCGTCACCATCCGGCCGTCGGCGAACAGGTCCTTGTCGTCGACACCGAAGCGGCGCACGTGCTCGTCGTCGGTTTCCTGCGGAGCGGCTTCGGAGAGGTACTTGGCGTCGCCGCTGCCTGATTTCGGCGCGATCTGCTCGGCCTTCCGCAGCGCGACGGCTTCTTCCTCGGGAAGCTCGTCCACCGGCAACGGCCGGACCGGGCCCTTCTGCTGACCGTCTTGCGCGCGGCCTTGCCGTTCGCGGTCGCCGGAAAGCGCGCCACCGGCCACTCCTGCGCCCAAAGCCGCAGCGCCTGCCCCGATTTCGCCAGCCGACGCTCCTCCGCCGCGCGGGGCCGGAGCGTTGCCGGGAGTTTCGGCGACGGGAGCAGGCGGCGGCTGTTGGACGCTGCCGACCAATCGACCTCGTTGCAGCGCTTGGTTTTCGTGTCCGCCACCAGGGTCGCTTCCGCCCGCGCCGCCGCCGGGATTTCCTCCCGAACCACCGCGACCCGTTGTGCCGCCGAGACTTTCGGAACTGCCGACAGTGCCGCGATTAGCCGGACCACCGCTGTCGGATCCGCTGCTCGTCCCGCGCGGACCAGTCGGCAGGAACGTGCCGGACTCCCCGGGACGCACCGCGCCAGGAACCCGTGTCCCGCCGGAAGTGCTTGGCGCACTGGGGATTCCCGGCGCGTTGGTGGAGCCACCCGACCGAGGCGCGCCAGGCGATCCCGGCTCGCCGCCCCGAGCTGCCGGTGCTTTCTCCCAACCCGACGGCGGCGGCGCGGACGGCGGCACATAGCTGGCCTCGACCACCGGCGCGGCTGGCCGAGAAGCCGGCGCCTGCGAAGCCGTGCCGTACGCAGGCGTCGGCGGATCCACCACCGGAGAGACCGAAGGGGCCGGAGGTGGTGGCGGCGGAACATACTGCGACTTCACCGACGCCGCGGCAGGCCGAACCTGGCCGTCCGGCGTCACGTCGACCGCCGCGGCCGCGCGGTCGACCGGGCTCGGCCCGCTGCCGGGCTGGACCATCGCGAGCGACTGCGGCTGGCTCAACGGTTCGGTGGACAGCAGGTTTTCCCCGCTCTGCTGGGCATACGCGTTCAACGCCTCGACCGCTTGGCCGCGCGCGTTGTCCGCGGCGTGCACCTGTGCCGCGTGATCAGTCTCGAAGCCAAGGAAGCTCGCCACCGAATCGACGATCGTGAGGCTCTCCGCGCCTTTGCGCACCGCCGCCGGATCAGGCAGCTTGTACTTGGTGCGGTTGAACGCTTCCCCTTGTGCGAAAAGCATTTCCGCGGTGTGCGTGACCTTCTGCATCGCGTCCTGGGAGAAGCCGGCCTGATCTGAGAGCACCTGCCCGGCCTGTCCGCCCGCCTGGCTCTGCCATTCCACGCCGAGCTTCGCCAGCTGGTCGCGCAGCGTGCGGTCGGTGCCCGCGAGCGCGGTCGCGACCTCCCGCAGCGCCTCGACCGCGGTGGCGATGCTGGCGATTCCGTCGCCGGTGCCGAACTTCTCGATCTCGTCGGCGATGGCGGTGTCGGTCCACCCGTCGAAACGGTGGTCGCGGATCCTGCCCGCGAGTTCGGAGATCTCCACGCGCCCTCCCTAGGTCCGGTTCTTCAGGCCCTGCACGGCCAGGCCGGCGGCCTGGGTGGCGATTTCGCACAACTGCGGCTGGCTGAACGCGCCCGCGGTGACCGCGAACTCCTGTGCCGCCATGGTTTGTCCCTGCGCGACGCCGACGAGCACCTCGCAGTCGGAGGGCGTCCCCGCCGCGCGGTAGTTCGTGATCGCCGGATAGCCCTCGACGCTGGTGGCCGCGGTGGTCATGCTGTTCTTTCGCCGCGAGCCGGTGAGCCATTCCTGCACGTCCGCGCCGACGATCCGCAGGTGCAGCGCGTGGAACGGCTCGGTCTTGTCCGAATCGAACACGCAGGTGGGGCCGTCCTTCGCCTCCGCGGCCTTGCGCGGCACGCTCGTGACCTTCAGCAGGTCGAGCTGCGCCTGGCCGAGCAGGTCGCACGGATCGGTCCCGGCGATCGGCAAATCCGACGGCCGCTGCGGCAATGCGGCCGCCTTCGTCTGCTGCGCGAGGGAACTCATCGCGGGCTGTACGGGGTACGCGGTGCCTTGCTCGCCCGACGAGCAGCCCGCGACGCCGAGTACCGCGACAACCGCGAGGATCGGCTTAGTGGATGCCGTGCGCACCGCGGTCCCCGAAAGCCGCGGCCTTGTCCGCGTCGCTGGCTTCGTACGTCTTCGCTGCTTCGCGCAGCTGTCCGACGAGCTTGTGCAGATTGGCGACGTACGCACGCACCTGGGCGGCGTACGACTGATCACCTTCCGCGACAACGGTGTTCCACGCGGCCATCGCGTTCACGCTCACCGCGTCCGACGAAGGAGTGTCGACGCGCAGTTCGCCCAGCCGCGTGAGGAGCTTGTCTTCGAGCGCGCTGACCTGCTCGTCGACCACCCGCGCGACCTCAAGCAGCTTCGCCGGCTCGACCACGATGTCCGCCACACCCGGCGCTGCCGGTACCGACGAAGCCAGGTCGGTGAGCGGTGTGCTTCCCGGCATGCGCTAACCCCTCCCGTGATACGGACGGTGACCGTACGGACCCGTTTCGAGGCTACCAACCGGCGCGTGAACCCGAGGCGAACTTCGTGGGAGAAAGTGCTCAGGCGGGAGCGCTTACTTCCCCGTTGGCCGCGCGCAGTGCGATATCGGTGCGATGGTGCGAGCCAGCGAGGTGTACGCGCTCGACAGTCTCGTACGCGTGCTTACGCGCCGCCTTCAGCGACTTACCGGTGCCGACGACCGACAGCACGCGTCCGCCGGCCGAGATCACCGCACCGTCGTCGCGACGCCGCGTACCCGCGTGAAGCACGCCTTCGATCTCTCCGCCGGTGATGACGTCCCCAGTGCGCGGCTTGCCCGGGTACCCGTCCGCGGCGATCACGACGGTGACCGCGGCCCCGCCTGACCACTCCAGCGGCGGCAGCTCAGCCAGCTTCCCGGTCGCCGTCGCGTTCAGGACGGACGCCAGCGACGTACGCAGCAGCGCCAGCACAACCTGGGTCTCGGGGTCGCCGAAGCGGCAGTTGAACTCGATCACCTGCGGGCCTTCCGAGGTGAGCGCGAGACCGGCGTAGAGCAGGCCGGAGAACGGGCTGCCCCGGTCGGCGAGCTCGTCCACGACCGGCTGCACGACCCGCGCGACGACGTCGTCCACCAGGTCCTCAGGGGCCCACGGCAGCGGTGCGTACGCGCCCATGCCGCCGGTGTTCGGGCCGGTGTCGCCGTCGCCGACGCGCTTGAAGTCCTGCGCGGGCAGCATCGGCACCACAGTGCGGCCGTCGACGAAGCAGAACAGCGAAGCCTCCGGACCATCCAAAAAGGACTCCAGGAGGACCGGGTGCCCGCCGTCGAGCAGCATCAGCGCGTGCTTGCGCGCGACCTCGACGTCCTGGGTCACGACGACGCCCTTGCCCGCGGCGAGACCGTCGTCCTTCACCACCCAGGTGGGCCCGAAGCGCTGAAGCGCGGCGTCGAGACGCGCGGGAGTGTCAACAACCTCACTGCGCGCCGTCGGCACCTTCGCGGCCGCCATGACGTCCTTCGCGAACGCCTTCGATCCCTCGATGCGCGCAGCCGCGGCAGACGGTCCGAAGCAGGCGATACCGGCTTCGCGCACCGCGTCGGCGACGCCCGCGACGAGCGGCACCTCCGGCCCGATCACGACGAGGTCGGCCTTCCACTCCTTGGCCAGGGCCGCGACGGCCTCCGGCTCGGCGAGCTCGACCCCGAGCTGCTCGGCGACCGCAGTCGTGCCGGCGTTGCCGGGGGCGCAAGCGAGCGCCGTGACCGCGGGGTCGCCTGCCACCGCGAGGACGAGTGCATGCTCCCGAGCGCCGGAGCCGATTACCAGTACGCGCACGCCGGACAGCGTAACGGTGCGTGTCGCGCCGCGGCAGCGCGCCGTCCGCGACCCCGGCCCGGACCAGGTGCGCGACTGGTCCGGTCCAGGGAGAACGGTGTCCGGATTCGGCCGCCATCCACCGTTTACCCGGTTGTCAACCGCCCGTCCGGCTGGTGCCGCGCGCCCGACGCTTGCGGCGGTGAGGGTGACGCGGTAGTCGTGGCGAGCTGCGGATCGCCCGGTAGAGAAAGGTCCCCCCATGAAGCGCAAACGCCTCGGCGTGCTCGCCCTGTCCGGCCTGGCCCTGCTCGGCGTCGCCGGCCTCGCGATCGGCCCGGCCGCCGCGAGCGAGGACACGGCCGCGGGTGCGGCCGCGAGCGGCGCCCGGCACGATGGCCCGGTGATCGTCGGACACCGGGGCGCGCCCGGCTACCGCCCGGAGCACACGCTCGCGTCGTACGAACTCGCCTGGCGGATGGGCGTGGACTACGTCGACGTCGACCTGGTGCCGACCAAGGACGGCCAGCTCGTCGCCCGGCACGAGCCGGAGATCGGCGGCACCACCGACGTCGCGGCCCACCCGGAGTTCGCCTCGCGCAAGACCACGAAGGTCATCGACGGAACCAAGATGACCGGCTGGTTCACCGAGGACTTCACCCTCGCCGAGTTGAAGACGCTCTACGCGAAGGAGCGGATCCCGCAGAACCGGCCGAACAACCAGCTCTACGACGGCCGCTACCGGATCGCGACGTACCAGGAGGTGCTCGACCTGACCCGGCGGCTCGGCCACGAGCTGCACCGGACGCTGGGCACCTACCCGGAGGTCAAGCACTCGACGTACTTCTCCTCGATCGGCAACCCGACCGAACCGAAGCTGGTGTCGATCCTCAACCGCAACGGCCTGAACCGGCCGAACGCGCCGGTGATCATCCAGTCGTTCGAGGTGTCGAACCTGCAGGAACTGCACAAGCAGGTGCGCGTCCCGCTGCTGCAGCTGACCGAGGCGAAGGGCGCGCCGGCGGACTTCATCGCGAAGGGCGACAAGCGCACCTACGCCGACCTGGTCACGCCCGCCGGCCTGCGCGAGATCGCGAAATACGCGAAGTACCTCGGCCCGGAGAAGGGCCAGATCATCCCGCGCGACGCGCAGGACAACCTCGGCAAGCCGACCACGCTGATCGCCGACGCCCACCGCGCCGGGCTCGAGGTGCAGCCCTACACCTTCCGCAACGAAAACCCGTTCCTGCCGGCGAACCTGCGCTCCTCGGCCAGCCCGAGCGCGTTCGGCAACGTGTTCGCGGAGGAAGCGGCATTCCTGAAGGCCGGGGTCGACGGATTCTTCGCCGACCAGCCGGACACGGCGCTGGAATCGGTGCGGGACTTCACCGGTCGCTGATTTTCTTTTCTTCCCGGCCCGCCGGTGACGTTCGCGTCGCCGGCGGGCCTTTCAGTTTCGCGGAGCGAGCAAAACGATCGGGATTACGCGGTCGGTTTTCCGCGCGTACTCGTCGTAGAGCGGGAACATGTTCGCCATCTGAGGCCAGAGAATCTCGCGCTCGTCCGGTGCCGCGACGCGAGCGCGGGCACTGAACCGGCGGTCGCCGACCTGCACGCCAACGCTCGGTTCCGCCGCCAGGTTCTTGAACCACTCCGGATCCTCGTCGGCACCGGCTTTGGAAGCGACGACAACGAATTCGTCGCCTGAGGTGCCGTAGATCAGGCAGGTGCGCCGGGGAATGCCGGTCTTGCGTCCGGTCGTGACGAGCAGGAGCGTGTAGAGGCCGTTGGATTCGTGGCCTTCCGCGCCGTTCGAGGCCAGGTACGCCCGGGTCTGCTCAGCGACCCAGTCCCACTTCGAGTCGGTCGCACGGTCGAGGTCTTCGGCGACAGCCATGACGGCGGTCCTTTCTGGTGCGGGCGGCGGTTTCTTGCCCGGAGACGGAGCCGCCCCGATGTTCTCGACATTCTGGCCCGACGTGCCGGTTCAGCCGGACGGAGGTAAGGCGGACCCCACCCCGTAACGGGGGGTGCAGGCCATCGTCGTCGTGCCGTCGAGAGCCCTAGCGTTCGTTGCGCAGGCTGTCGAGGGGAGAAGACAAGTGGCTGGAATTGCGGTGCAGACCGCGCGATGGGAGTCGGTCAGCACGAGCGGACGGTGGTAGGCCGATGATCATCTTTCGGCTAGCGCTGCGCTCGCTGCGGCACCGCCCCGCCAGCTTCGCGGCGAGCTTTGTCTCGCTGTTCCTCGGCGCCACAATCCTGATGACTTTCGCTTCATTGCTGGACACCCGCGCCAACGTCGACGAATCGACCGGACGCATCCTGACCATCATGGCGAGCGCGGTCGGAGGCTGGGGCCTGGTGCTTGTCGTGGTCGCGGTGATGTCCACACTCGGTTTGCTGGTGCGGCAGCGGGACACCGAACTCGCTTTGCTGAAAAGCATCGGCGCGACCCCTGCCCAGATCGGCAAGCTGATCGTCGGCGAAGCGGTGTCCATCGCGATCGTCGCGTTTCTCGCGGCGATCACGCCAGCCGTGTTCACCGGCCGGCTGGTGGTCGGCCTGCTCAAGAACGCCCAGCGCCTGCCTGAACGCGTGCCCGCCGAATTCGGTCCATTCGCGATCAGCATCGGCCTCGGGATCACGCTGCTCGCGGCCGCGATCGCAGCCGCGGCGACGGCGTGGCGCAGAGCCAGAATCGGGGTGCGGGAAGGGCTGCTCACCGCGTCGATCGGCGACGCTCGACCAGGTCGGGTCCGCCTGGTTGCCGGAGTTCTCGTGCTCGCCACGGGCATTTCCGCCGGAGTGCTGACCGCGACCGTGTTCACCGGCAGGGAGGCCGCCTTGATGGCTATTGGCGGCCAGGGCGCGATCCTGTCCGCGGTCGGGTTCGCGCTGCTCGCGCCCTCGCTGCTGGCGGTGATCACGAGGGCGGCGGCCAAGCCGCTGAGGCGAACGGGAGCCAGCGGCTACCTAGCCGTGCTCAACCTTCACGGGCAGACTCAGCAACTGGCCGGAGCCCTCGTGCCGAACATCCTGTTCACCGGAATGGCCACCGGCACCCTCTACATGCAGAGCATCGAGAACTCCGCGGCGACCGGGGCGCGGACCGAGATCGCGCGGAGCATCGAAACGCTGAACTACGTGGTGGTCGGCATGGTCGCGTTGTTCGCCGCGATCATGCTCGTGAACACGCTCATCGCCACCACCATTCACCGCAGGCGGGAGTTCGGCCAGCAACGTCTCGTGGGTTCGACACCACCGCAGGTGCTCGGGATGGTCGGGCTGGAGGGAGCCGTGCTGGCGTCGACCGGGGTGCTGTTCGGCTCGATCGCCTCGGTTGCGACCGTGGTCCCGTACAGCCTGGTGAAGACCGGCTCGGTCCTGCCCCACGCCACGATCACGATCTACCTCGGCGTCGTGCTCATCGCGTGCGCGCTGACCCTGGCCTCCAGCGTCGGCACCGCCCGGCAGGCGATCCGCGTCCCGGCGGTGCAGGCCTGCCGCTGACCGGCCCGCCGCGTGCGGCTGGCCAGGAGACGACCGGTTCGAGTGATGCGCTCTCGAACATTCGTTCGACATACTGGTTCTATGTTGATCACCCAGACCCGGACCGCCCTGCGCCGTTCGGAGGAGCTTCCGCCCAGCGACCAGCGAAACCTTGACACCCGCGAACGGAGAGGGCTAACTTCTGCGCACTCTCAATGGTCTGTCCGCATACCTTTCAGGTGGGTGCCCGATGGATGTCTCCGACCAGCAGACCGGACAACCCGACGAAGACAGCGCTCGCCTGCACGCGCTCGGCTACGCGCAGGAACTCAAACGCACGATGTCGGCGTTCTCGAACTTCGCCGTGTCGTTCACGATCATCTCGATCCTGTCCGGCTGCCTCACGCTGTACGGCTTCGGCATGAAGACCGGCGGCCCGGCGGCGATGATCTGGGGCTGGCCGCTGGTCGGGCTGTTCGTCGTGCTGGTCGGGCTGGGCATGGCGGAGGTGTGTTCGAGCTACCCGACGGCGGGCGGGCTGTACTACTGGGCGGCGAAGCTGGCGACCCGCAACGGTCCCGCGTGGTCGTGGTTCACCGGCTGGTTCAACCTGATCGGGCAGATCGCGGTCACCGCAGGCATCGACTTCGGCGCTGCCCTGTTCCTCAACGCGTTCCTCGATCTGCAGTGGGGCTTCAGCGCGACGCCGGGGCACACGATTCTGTTGCTGGCCGTCATTCTCGTGGTGCACGGGGTGCTGAACACCTTCGGCGTGCGCGTGGTGGCGGTGCTGAACAGCGTCAGCGTGTGGTGGCATCTGGTGGGCGTGCTGGTGATCGTGGGCGTGCTCGTGTTCGTGCCGGCGAAGCATCAGGAAGCGTCGTTCGTGTTCGGCAGCTTCGTGAACCAGACCGGCTGGGGTTCCGCGCCGTACGTGTTCCTGCTGGGTTTGCTGCTGGCGCAGTACACCCTCACCGGCTACGACGCCTCGGCGCACATGACGGAGGAAACCAAGAACGCCGCGAAAGCGGGTCCGCGCGGAATCATCAACTCGATCCTCGTGTCGCTCGTCGCGGGCTGGATCCTGTTGATCGGCCTGACCTTCGCGATCCAGGACTACGACGGAGCGGTCAACTCGGCCACCGGTGTCCCGCCAGCGCAGATCTTCATCGACGCGACCGGCGCGGTGACCGGCAAATTCCTGCTCCTGATCTGTATCGGCGCCCAGCTGTTCTGCGGCATGGCTTCGGTGACCGCGAACTCCCGCATGATCTACGCCTTCGCCCGCGACGGCGCGATCCCGGGTTCGAAGATCTGGCACAACATCAACAAACGGACCCAAACCCCGACCAACGCGGTATGGCTGGCAGCCGGCGGCGCGCTGGTGCTCGCGCTGCCGTACCTGTGGAGCGCGACGGCTTACGCAGCAGTCACTTCGATCGCGACAGTGGGCCTGTACGTCGCATACGTGATCCCGGTCTTCCTTCGCGTCCGCCGGGGCGACAGCTTCGAGAAGGGCCCGTGGAATCTGGGCCGCTGGGGCAAACCGATCGGCATCGTCGCGACGGGGTGGGTCGTGGTGATCTTCGTGCTCTTCATGCTCCCCCAAGCAAGCCCCATCACGGTCGACACATTCAACTACACGCCGATCGCCTTCCTGGTCGTCCTGGGCGGAGCCGCCCTGTGGTGGGTCTTGTCGGCCAGGAAGTGGTTCACCGGCCCGAAGGTGCAAGGGTCGGCGGAGGAATTGGCCGCGGTGGAAAAGGAACTCAAGGAACTCGGTTAGCCCTGCGGATTCTCGCGGCGACTGGCCGTTCTCCACCCGGCGTTGCTCTGCCCAGCATCGCCCTGCCCGGCAAAGCTCCACCCGGCGTTGCGCCACCTGGCACCGCGCTGCCCCGGCATCGCTCCGCCGACAAGCATCGGGCTGGGCTTACGAGCAGGGCCTGACCAAACCCACTCGCCGAACCGCCGTGCGCAGACGAGTTCAGCAGCACCGGCGGGCGACCCCGCCCATCACTACCAACCACCCATGCCCGCGCGCCGTCCACCAACCGCCCCCACATCCGCGCCGTCCACCAATCACCGTCGTATCCGCGGCGTCCGCCAACCAGCCGGTGTCCGCGCCGTCCACACCGTCATCCGGCGTCAGCGCCGTCCACACGGCCTGCCGACCACTCCTATGCCCGCCGTCCGCCGCCAACTCCGTCGCCTCCGTATCGCGCTGGAATGCGGACCAACCACCCACGAACCCCTGCCCGCCTCGACCTCACCCGTCCGCCTCACCCCGAAGGGAGTCCCGACACGAACCCAACCATCCGCGCCTCGCGCTACCCATGAGTCAAGATGCGAAGCATGGAGACCTTGACGCTGGTCGGCGTGCTCGCCGGGTCGCTCGGGCTGACTGCGATCGCCCGGCGGTTCAACCTGTCCGCGCCGCTGCTCATCGTGGTGGTCGCGTTGGGGATCGCGCTGATTCCCGGCGTTCCGCGGGTCGAGCTGGAGCCCGAGCTGATCCTGACCGTCGTGTTGCCGCCGCTGTTGTACTCGACGTCGCTGGAGAGTTCGATCTCCCACTTTCGTGCGAATCTGCGGCCGATCATCACGCTCGGCGTGCTGCTCGTGGTGGCCACCGCGTTCGTGATCGCCTTCGTCGTGCATTTGCTGCTGCCCGATTTGCCGTGGGCGTCGGCGCTGGTGCTCGGGGCGGTCGTGTCTCCGCCGGATGCCGTGACGGCTGTCGCGATCGGGCGGCGGCTGGGGTTGCCGCGGGGAGTGATGACGGTGCTCACCGGCGAGAGCCTGGTCAACGACGCGGCCGCGCTGACGCTGTACAAGGTCGCGCTCGCCGCGGTGGTCGGGACGGCGGGGTCGCTCGGGCACGGGTTCGCGGTCTTCGCCGTCGCGACGGTGGTCGGCATTCTGGTCGGGCTGGTCGCGGGCGGGGTCGTCGAGCTGATCCGCACGCGGCTGGACGATCCGCTGCTCGAATCGGCGTTCGGGATCGTCGTGCCGTTCGCGGCGTACGTCACCGCGGAGCATCTGCATCCGTTCGGGGCCGAGTTCAGCGGGTCCGGCGTGCTGGCGGTCGTCACGGCGGGGCTGTTCCTCGGGCACCGGTCGCTGCGGGCGTCACCGGCGACGCGGGTGCAGGACCGGTCTGTCTGGGCGTCGATCGACGTCCTGCTCGAGGCGCTGGTGTTCGCCTTGATGGCGCTGCAGCTGCCGTTCGTGCTCGACGGGGCGCAGCATGCCGCGCGGGACAACGGGACGCTCGCGTTGTCCGCGGTCGTCGTGTTGCTCGCGACGATGTTCGTGCGGATACCCGCGGTATTCCTGTCCAGCTATCTGCCTCGGTCGCTGCAACTTCTCAGACGCACCAAACACGATCCGCCGGCGTGGCGTTCGCTGGCGGTGATCTCCTGGACCGGCATGCGCGGTGTCGTCACCATCGCCGCCGCGTCCGGTGTTCCGGCGGATACGCCTGGGCGTGCCGAGATCCAGCTGTTCGCGTTCGCCGTCGCGGTCGGGACTGTGCTGATCCAGGGACTCACGCTGCCGCCGCTGATCCGGTTGCTCAAAGTCCAGGATCCGGACGAGGACGCCCGCGATCAGGCCGAGGAGCTGGCCGCGCGCAAGGTCGCGCAGAAGGCCGCGCACGAACGGCTGCGCGAACTCGCCCGCGACCAGCTGTCCACATTGGACATGGAGCCGGAGAAAATGAAGCGGCTCGAACAACGGCTGGAACGCGTGGTGGACACCCGTTACCGGTTCGCGCAGGCCGCGATCACCCTGTCCGGCGAGGAACGCCGCGACAGCCCGCAGGCGCAGTTCGCCAAGGCGCGGCGGGAACTCCTCATCACCCAGCGGGCGGCGATGATCGAGGAGAACCGCGCCGGCCGCCTTGACGACGACGTCCTGCAGAAGGTGCTGCGCGAACTCGATCTGGAGGAAATGTCAGTGACGACAACCCTTACGAACCGGATGAGTTGAGCTCGCCCGCCAGCCGCCAAGTACGCCGCCGGTCCTCGTCGGTGTGCAGGGCGGTCTGGGTGAGCAACACGTCGGTCGCGCCGGCGTCGAAGTAACGCCGCACGCCGGCGGCGACCGTCTCCTCGTCGCCGATCAGCACCAACTCCGCCGCGTTTTCGATGCCGCCTGCCTCCAGAACGCGCCGGTACGACGGAATCGAACCGTAGAAACCGAGTTCTCGCGCCGCGATCTCGCGCACCGCGTCGACGTCGCTGGTCACCACGGCCGGAACCGCGGCGATCACTCGCTTGCCGGGACCGATCCCGGGGACGATCAGCTCCGAGAGCGCCCGCGGGCTGGCCAGGTACGGCAGCGTGCCATCAGCCAGTTCTCCGGTGACGCGCAACGCTTGCGGACCCATCGCCGCGACGATCACCGAAATCGGCGCCGCCGGCGCGGGCTCCGACAGATGCACCTCCACCGTCGAGCCGGTGAAGTCGACCTGCTCCCCGGCGAACAACGCGCGCAGGACAGTCAGGTACTCCCGCAGGTGCCGCACCGGCGGCGGATACGGCGTGCCGTAGACGGGTTCGAGAAAGTTCTTCGCTCCCAGGCCGATTCCGAGGGTGAACCGCCCGCCGGACGCCTCGCTCGCCGTGCGCGCGGCAGAGGCCAGCACCAGCGGATGCCGCGGGTAAATCGGCACCACCGACGTCCCGATTTCGACCCGCGAGGTCACCTGCCCGGCCAGCGCGGCCGACGCCAGCGCGTCATAGCCCTCGGGCAGCTGAGCGAACCAGATCGACGCCGCACCAGCCTCCTCGGCCTCGCGTGCCTGGTTCAGCAATTCGGTCACCGTGATGTGCTCCCGCGGAAGTGCGGGCAAGGTCAGTCCGACGCTCATCTCTTCAAACTATTCGGGAAAGCCCCGGTTTCTCACCATCCGAACCACGTGCGCGGCTTTGTGCCAGCCGCCTTCCCATCCGACGAGAGCCCCTGCCCGACGACCCGGCGGACCCGCACCCTGGACGCCCGACGACCCCAGGAGGACCGATGTCACTGACCGACGTCATCGACGGCACCCGCCAAGCCGTGCGAACGGACCGGCACAACGCGGCGGTGTCGTTCAGTGTCGACCACGCACTGGCCCCGAACACGGCGACGGTGGTGGACGTCCGGGTGCGCGACCACGCCTTCACCGTCGACGAACCGCCCGCCCTCGGCGGCACCGACCAGGCGGCGAACCCGGTCGAGTACGCGCTGGCCTCGCTCGGCTCCTGCCAGGTGATCACGTACCAGTTCTGGGCGGCCCGCCTCGGCATCCCGCTGGACGCAGTGCGCGTGAAGGTGGACGGAGACCTCGACCTGCACGGGTTCTTCGGCTTCGACGAATCGACCCGCCCCGGCTTCAGCGACGTCCGGGTGTCCGTGGAACTCGAAGGCCCGGCTGCGCCCGAGGTCTACGAACAACTCCGCCGCGCGGTCGACGAACATTGCCCGGTGCTCGACCTCTTCCGCAACCAAACCCCAGTCACCACAACGGTTCGCTGACAAAAACGGCCAGGCCGGTACGAAACCAGCCTGGCCGCTCAAGCGAAAAAGATCAGGCGAACTCGTGCCGCACGATCGTCTGCTCCCGTCCGGGACCGACGCCGATCGCCGAAACCCGCGCACCCGACAGTTCCTCGATCCGCTCGACGTAAGCCCGCGCGTTGGCAGGCAGCTCGTCGTACGTGCGGCAGTTCGAGATGTCCTCGAACCAGCCCGGCAGCTCTTCGTAGATCGGCACCGCGTGGTGCACGTCGGTCTGGGTCATCGGCATGTCCGAGGTGCGGAAGCCGTCCACCTCGTAGCCGACGCACACCGGGACCTTCTCCAGGCCGGACAGCACGTCCAGCTTGGTCAGGAAGTAGTCGGTGATTCCGTTGACCCGCACCGCGTAGCGGGCGATCACCGCGTCGAACCAGCCGGTGCGCCGGGAGCGGCCGGTGGTGACGCCGAACTCGCCGCCCTGCTTGCGCAGGTACTCGCCGGACTCGTCGTCCAGTTCGGTCGGGAACGGGCCGGAGCCGACGCGGGTCGTGTACGCCTTCAGGATGCCCAGCACGGTCGTGATGCGGCCGGGGCCGATGCCCGAGCCCGCGCTCGCGCCGCCGGACGTCGGGTTCGACGACGTGACGAACGGGTACGTGCCGTGGTCCACGTCGAGCAGCGTGCCCTGCGAACCCTCCAGCAGCACCGTCTCGCCGCGCTCCAGCGCCTGGTTCAGCTGCAGCCGGGTGTCGGCGATGCGGTGCGCGAACTTCTCGCCCGCCGCGAGCACCTCGTCGGCGACCTGGTCCGCGTCGAGCGCCTTGCGGTTGTAGACCTTCACCAGCACCTGGTTCTTGAACTCCAGTGCCGCCTCGACCTTCTGGCGGAAGATCTTCTCGTCGAGCAGGTCCTGCACCCGGACGCCGACGCGGGCGATCTTGTCCTGGTAGCACGGGCCGATGCCGCGGCCGGTGGTGCCGATCTTGCGGCTGCCGAGATAGCGCTCGGTGACTTTGTCGATCGCCACGTGGTACGGCATGATCAAATGCGCGTCGGCCGAGATCAGCAGCTTGCTGGTGTCGACGTCGCGCTCCTCGAGACCGGCCAGCTCGTCCAGCAGCACGCCCGGGTCGATGACCACGCCGTTGCCGATGACGTTCGTCACGCCCGGCGTCAGGATCCCCGACGGGATGAGGTGCAGCGCGAAGTTCTCGCCGTTCGGCAGCACGACCGTGTGGCCCGCGTTGTTGCCGCCCTGGTAGCGGACGACCCACTGGACGCGGTCGCCGAGCAGGTCGGTGGCCTTGCCCTTGCCCTCGTCCCCCCACTGGGCACCGATCAGCACGATGGCCGGCATGTGACACTCCAGGTGTTCGGCAATAGGAATAGTGACCCCGGACGGGGGCACGGGTGGCGCTGGTAAATGCCGGTGCATGACTTTAACGGAGGACGCCGGAGTGCGCGGAATAGTGGTGGCCTGCGGCACCGCGGCGGATCTCCCCGCACGGCTCGGCGACGTCCCGCTGGTGCATGCCGGACCCCGTCCCGGCAAGGCGGAAATCGACCCCTTGCTGGGGGAACACGACCGGCTCGTCGTGTTGGGCTCCGACGCCGACCTAGCCGCCGTGGTGGTGCGTCTCATGCGCCGCGAACTCCTCCCGGGCGTGTCAGTCGGTTTCGTGGCCACTGAGGCCGGCTCTCGCGTCGCCGCGCGCTGGCGGCTGCCTTCGGACCCGGACGAGGCGTTCGCGCTCGCTTGGAAGGGCGAGGACGCCGAGAGCTCCCTCGTGCGCGACGACACCGGCGGCGTGCTCCTCGGGCACGCGACCCTGCGGGATGTCAAGGGCCAGGCGTATTGCGACGAACAGGTGGCTTTCGACGGATTCGTTTCCGGCATCGAGGTCGCACCGGACGACTCCGGTGTCACCGCCCGAATCACCCGCGGCAAGCTCCTCAAACGGTCCTCGACGTATCGCGGGCGCGCCTTCCAGCTCGGCTGCGTTCCGACGTTTTCGCTGGTCATCGACGGTGTTCCGCAGGAACGCGAGATCACCCGGCGGACCTGGTACCGGCACACCGCCGATCTCCGCGCGGTCCGCGGCTGACCCGGCGGTGCGGACGAGGTTCAAGCCGACTTGGACTCTCGGTGACTTTCCGTTTACTGAAGGTCGGTTTCCTGTCACCTGACGGTGTTGCGCACGCCACTTTCGTGGTCAAAGGTGAATCAGTCCCGCATCTGACCAGGAAGGCAGCAATATGCCGACCACACGTACAGTTCGCAACTCCTTGACCGTCCTGGCCGGCGTCGCGCTGCTCGGCTCGGTCACGGTGGGCGTCGCCGATGCCACCCCGCCCGGCATCCCGTCGGCGGACACCGCGAAGAGCCAGCTCGCCGGTCTCACGGTGAAGCCGGACGGCTCGCAAACCGGGTACAGCCGCGACAAGTTCCCGCACTGGATCGACCAAGGCAACAGCTGCAACACGCGCGAGATGGTGCTCAAGCGCGACGGCACCAACGTGAAGGTCGGCTCCGACTGCGCCCCGACCTCGGGCACCTGGACCTCGCCGTACGACGGCGCGACCTGGAGCTCTCCGTCCGATGTGGACATCGACCACGTCGTGCCGCTCGCCGACGCGTGGCGCACCGGCGCGTCGTCGTGGACCACCGCGCAGCGCCAGGCCTACGCCAACGACCTGACCGACCCGCAGCTGATCGCGGTGACCGACAACGTGAACCAGGAAAAGGGCGACAAGTCGCCGGACCAGTGGAAGCCGCCGTCCACCGGATACTGGTGCACCTACGCCAAAATGTGGGTAGCGGTCAAGGCCAAGTTCAAGCTCACCGTGAATTCGGCGGAGAAGTCTGCGCTGACGGACATGCTGGGGCGCTGCTGACCCGATCAGCCCTACCGCGGGCGCCGCCGCCGTCTTATGGTCCAAACCCATGAGGAAGATCACGGCGGCGGTGCTGGCGGTGTTCCTGGTGCTCTGCGGAGCGGTCCCGGCGACGGCGGCGACCGGGCGCAGAGTCGTTGTGTACTACCAAACTACGCACCAAAACGGGTCGTACATCTCCCCGCTGGGGCTCACCGACCACGACGCGGGCGTCACCGACGTGATCGTCGGAGCCGTGCACCTCAACGACGGCGGAACCATGACGCTCAACGACGATCCGCCCTCGGACGGCAAGTTCACGCAGATGTGGGCCGATCTCGCCACGATGCAAAGCAAAGGCGTGCACGCGCTCGCTTTCGTCGGCGGTGCGGCGAAGGGCAGCTTCCAGCGCCTGGAGCAGGACTTCGACACTTACTATCCGTTGCTGCGCAACCTGATCCGCGACCATTCGCTGTCCGGCATCGACCTCGACGTCGAGGAACAGATGTCGAACGACGCGCTGAACCGGGTGTTCGACGCGCTGCGGGGCGACTTCGGCCCGGATTTCCTGATCACCCTCGCACCGGTCGCGACCGAACTCAGCGGCGGCGGCGGTCTTTCCGGCCTCGACTACGACCGGCTCTACCGCGAGCGCGGCGACCAGATCTCCTGGTTCAACACCCAGTTCTACTGCGGCTGGGGTTCGCTGGCGGACACCTCGGGTTACGACCAGATCATCAGCCACGGTGTCGTCCCGGCGAGCAAGGTCGTCGCCGGAACGGTCACGAATCCGGCTAACTGCAACGGTTACGTCGACATGCCGACACTGAAGAACACTGTCGGCAGTCTCGTCCAGAAATACTCGGACTTCGGCGGCATCGACGGCTGGGAGTACTTCAACTCGCTGCCCGGCGACACCGCCGCACCGTGGGAGTGGGCGCAGCAGATCGCGCCGACGGTCAAGGGTTAGCCAGCCGCAGGATTTCCCTTGCCAGCGCGTCGTTCTGCCGGAACGAAATCGCGTTCGTGCGCGGCCGGGTAAACGCGCCCGCCGATCGGACGCTCGTGTGCGGGCCGACCGCGAACCGTCGCGGATGCGCCCCACCGTCCACAGTGACCAGTCGAAAGTCGTTGATCGTCGTGGCAATCCGCCCGGAAGGCAACGTCGCGCCGTCGACATCCGGCACAGTCTCCTCGGCCAGCGCACCGGTGTCCCGCAGGCTGCGCAACAGCGGATCGGACACTCGCGGAACGCTGGCGTTCGGCAGTCGCGCCTCGATCAACGTGCGCGCGGCGACCGTATCCGGGTGACTGACGCTCGATGCGACGAACGACCCGGCCGTCTCATCGGCGGCGATCGAAATGTCCGCACCGAGGAACGACACGACGCCAGCGTCCTCCAGCGCGAGCAGTTCGTCGAGCCGACGCGGCGGCGGACCGCTTGCGTAGTAAGAGAAAAAACCGTGGAACCAGCCGTCCATATCGGACACTTGGGAAGCCGCAGTCAGCCGTCCGGTCGCGAGCAGCGCGGGCAGCTGACCGATCACCGAAAGCAACGCCATGAACGCGCCGAGGTCCGCGCTGTGGTGCACATCCGCCCGTCGCGCCAGGTCGGACTCGACGTATTTCCGCACCGCCTTCCCGAATTCCTCGCCGGAATCGAAACGGCGGCCAGCGAACGGGCGGTCCAGCCGCTCCAGGTCGAGCCGATCTTCCAGGGCAGGAACGGCCGTCGCGATCAGAGCGTCCATTTCGGACGTTCCCCACGGCAGGTCGGCGAATTTGTCCGCGAACACCGCGAAATCCGTACGCACGCGGTCCGGATGTCCAGTGAACAGCTCGGTGTAATACGCCCAGGCGAGTTCCTTCGCGATCAGCGGCCACACATCCGCCCGGAAGTCGAGCGGGCCGGTCAAGCCGTCAATGGCGCGCTTGTCGAAGAATCTGGGCAGCTGCAACGGTTTCCCGCGCAGCCGATAACCGGTTTTCGCGTGATACGGCACCCCGCGCCGGGACCCGACGTGCAGCACCGGCTCGGCACCGCTCGGGTGATAGCGCAGACCGCCGCACGGCAGCTCCTCGAACCGGCCGCCGCGACCCTCCGTGAGCAACAGCATCAGGTCCACGAACGCCAGGCCGAAACCGCGAACCAGCACCGGTTCTCCGGCGGGCACCGCGGAGTAGTCGACGTCCGCCGTGTAGCCGGCGGGGTAGTAGGACAGCCCGCGCTGCTCGGCGAACGCCTCCAGCTCGCGTTCGCGAGAGTCGGGGACCGCGTCGAGATGGCCGACCGTCAGCACCACAGCGTCGGCAGTCACCGTCGTACCGTCGGAAAGCCGCACGGTCTCGTCGCTGTCGATGCTCTCGGCCGTGGCGAGGTGCTCGATCACCGTGATGCCGGGCGGCAATTCGGCCACCACGTTGCGGTAGAACCACTCCAGGTACCGGCTCTGCAGCCGCCGGGTCGGGAAATCCGTGGACGCGAGGGCCTCGAACTCGGCGCGGACGTCGTCCGGCACCGGATACGCGAGGGTGCCCGCGCGCACCTGCCGCACCCACTCGATCAGCGACGGACCCGGCCGCACCGGGCCGTCGATCCGGACGGTGTCGTCGGTGAACACGGTGACGTCCTCGGGCATCGAGTTCATCCGCAGCAGCGGCGACTGCTCGTACCGCCACACGCGGCCGGGGCCGGGCGGGAACGGGTCGATGAGATGGACTTCGGCTTGCCGGTCGCCGAGCAGTTCGGCGGCGTTCGCGGACAGCCGTTCGAGGACGCCGACCCCGCGAGGTCCGGCGCCCACGATGGCAAGCGTGAACGTCGGGAGAGCGGTCACCCGGGCGAAGCTACGCGGCCGGGTGGCCGAGCGGCGGCCGTTCCACTCTGCGGACGTCCGCCCCGAACGGATGTGGCACAAACCACAAAGATCGAACAGACCCCGGAGGAGAGTGCGGAGCGCTATCGTCTGGACACGTGGCGAACTGACCGTGACCTGACGGATACCGGCGAAAGAACCTAGAGAATCACCAACAGTCACGAGACACTGAGCTTGGCAACTCACTTCGTGTGACCGGCCCGTGACCAGGAGGATCTAGGGTCACCCGTTGGTCACTAGTGCGGCACAGTCCGCACACAGCAGCGGGGAGAACACGCATGACGACAGCACCACACCGGGTCACGTTCCGCGAGGTGTTCGGAGTCGCCGAGTTCCGCGCGATGTGGTTCGGCGAACTGCTGTCGATCGCCGGCGACCAGCTTGCCCGGGTCGCGTTGTCCGTCCTCGTCTACGCCAACACCGGTTCCGCGACGCTGACCGGCCTCACCTACGCGCTCACGTTCTTCCCGTCGCTGTTGGGCGGCATCTTCCTGACCGGATTCGCCGACCGCTTCCCTCGCCGGGCGGTCATGGTCACCGTCGACGCCACGCGCGCGGCACTGATTCTGTGCGTTGCGATTCCCGGACTGCCGTTCTGGGCGCTATGCGTGCTCGTCGGCTGTGTTTCACTGCTGAATCCGCCGTTCAAGGCGTCTCAGCTGGCGTTGCTGCCGCAGGTGCTCGAAGGCGACCGTTTCGTGGTCGGCATGGGCATCCGGAGCATGACGGTCCAGTCCGCGCAGCTGCTCGGTTTCGCCGGCGGTGGCGCGCTGCTGCTCGCGATGGACGCCCGCCTCGCCCTGGTGCTCGACGCGGGCACCTTCGTGCTCTCCGCGCTCTTCCTCCGCTTCGGACTGAAGTCCCGCCCCGCGGCGGCCAGCGGGGAGAAGCGCAAGCCGTTCCTCTCCTCGCTGAGCGCGGGCGGCAAGGTCGCCTTCGCGACCAGTGCGTTGCGGTCCTTGATGGTCTTCACGTGGCTCGCCGGCCTGATGCCGGTGTACGAGGGCATTGCCGCGCCGTACGTCGCGTCCTCGGGCGGCGGATCCGAAATGATCGGCTTCCTGCTCGCCGCCGACCCGGTGGGCAGCGTGATCTTCACGTTCGTCTACACGCGCTGGGTGCCCGCCGGGATCCGGCCGAAGCTGATCGGCCCGATGACCGCGCTCGCCGCGATCCCGCTGTTGCTGTGCTTCCTGCAGCCGGGCCCGGTCGTCTCGGTGATCCTGTTCGTGATCTCCGGCGGTTTCGGCACGATCGCGCTGCTGCAGGCGACGGCGTCGCTGACGGTCGCGGTCCCGGACGAGAGCCGGGCGCAGACGATGGGGCTGTCGAACACCGGATTGACCACGACGATGGGCGTGACGCCGTTGATCGGCGGGGTCATCGCGGACCACGTGAGCGCGCAGACGACGGTCGGGATCTTCGGATTGGCCGGGCTGCTCATCACGATTCCGATCGCGATCGCGTGGCAGCGGACCGTTTCCGGGCAGGCCGAAGAGGGGTCTGCGAAGGAAGCCACACGCGCCGAACATGCCTGATTACCCCGACATGCCCCGCGCGTGAGGCTCTGACCTGCGCGACCTTGCGGTGCTGCTACGCGGTCACTGTTCCTTGCTGCGCATCGCTGGTCACCCTTCATCCGGCGTGTTCGGGAAAAATGTACACACCTAAGGCCCTTGTGGACAGGCGGCAAACGGTCTGAAACTGTGAGTAAGGCGAGTGTCACTGGAGATCCGCGCAAGACCCGGGGGGAAGAATGGTCACATTGGGGGAATTTTCTGGTCTGGGGCTGCGCGATGCGGTTTCCCGGTGGTCGCTCTGGACTCGACCGCGGCAATGGGTCGCGGTCACGCTGACGAGCATGGCCGTCACGGTGGTGCTCACCGTGGTGAGCACGCTGGTGTTCCCGGTCAGCCTCGGCCAGCTCGGGATTCTCGGCATGCTCGCCGGACTGGCGATCGCGCAGACCGAGGTCACGCGGCAGATCGAGCGGCAGCGCCGGATGTTGAGCCAGGGCCCGCACATCACCGTCACCTCGGTGTGGCTGCTTCCGGCGGCGCTGCTGGTGCCGCCGCAGCTGGTGGCCGCGCTGGGCGTGATCATTTACGTCTACCTGGCGTTCCGCAGCTGGAACGGCACGCGCCCCGGTGAGGCGCACCGCGTCGCGGCCAACGCGACCACGATGATCCTGTCCGGCTTCGGCGCGGCGCTGGCCGGACATCTCGCGGACGGCCACAGCGTCACCACCGTGGTGGCGGGCGCGCTCGGGTATTTCCTGGTCAACACCGCCCTGACCGGCCTTGGCCTGTACCTGACCGACCCAGCAAAGGCGACCGCCGAGTCCTGCCTCGGCACGATGGACGACAACCTGATCGAGCTGGCGACTCTGTGCGTCGGCGGTCTGCTGGTGATGGTGCTGAGCCAGGAACCGCTGCTGTCGGTGCTGGTGATCCTGCCGCTGTACGTGCTGCAGCGCTCGATGCTGATCAAGCGGCTCGAGGAACTCGCGACCACGGACCAGAAGACGCAGCTGCTCAACGCCACCACCTGGCAGGACGGCGCGCAGCGCGAGATTTCCCGTGCCGAGCGCGAGAACGGCAGCTTCGGCGCGCTGATGATCGACCTCGACCACTTCAAACGGATCAACGACACTTACGGCCACCTGGCGGGCGATGACGTGCTCAAAACCGTTGCCGCCGTGGTGAAACAGGAGACCCGGGCGCACGACCTCGTCGGCCGGTTCGGTGGCGAGGAGTTCGTCGCGCTGCTGCCGTCGACGTCGAAAGAGGACGCGATTGTCACGGCGGAGCGGATTCGGCAGCGCATCAGCGAGCTGGTGATTCCCACGCAGACGAACGAAGGCGTGGCAGTCGCGATCGAAAACCGGACCGCGTCGATCGGGGTGGCGGCGTTCCCGATGGACGGGACAAGCATCGAGGAAGTGATGGCCGCGGCCGACGCCGCGGTGTATGCGGCGAAGAACAGCGGCCGAAACAAGGTAGTCGGCTCGGTGACTCCGACCCGGGAACTCGTGGCAGTCGCCTGACGACCTCGGACCCGGCCGGCACCCTCCCCCGGCCGGCCGGGTCCATCCTTCGTCAGGTTCACCACCGCACACGGCTCCGTCGTCCAGCTCCATTCGCGCGCGATGCCCAGCGAGCCGCCCACGACGTCCGGAAATTCGGAAGTGACACCTGTGCCGCTCACCGGGATCCGCCCAGCCCGCGCCGACGAACTCCCCGTCGTCGCCGCGCTGCGCTGGCGGTGGGTCGCGGACCAAGACGGCCTGCCGCACCAAGATCGAGCCGGGTTCATCCGCGAGTTCTCCGCCTGGACCCAAGCGCACGCCGACACCCATCGCTGTCTGGTAGCGGTGCGGGACGAGCACGTCCTCGGGATGGCGTTCCTCGCCCTCACCCCCAGAGTGCCGACGCCGCATGACTTTTCGCGGGTCTGCGGCGACGTGCAATGCGTGTACGTCGTGCCGGAAGCACGCGACAGCGGCGTCGGCGGGCTCCTGATCGAGGCGATTCTGCGGCTGGCCGCGGAACTCGGGCTGGAGCGGGTGACCGTGCACTCCTCGGAACGCGCGATACCGGCCTATGTGCGGCACGGCTTCTCCGCGGCGAAGAACCTGCTCCAGAGCGAACTGCGGATCGCGACCGACGTCCCGGCTAACCGAACGTATTCCTAGGCCCCTCCGCGGTTTTCCCCTGCGCGAGCTCCCGGAACTGCTGTGCGGTGCGCTGCACGAACGCCGCCGACTGGCGGGAGTCCAGGGAAAAATCGCGGATCCGGTCCGCGACCTCGCAGTAGGTGTCGTTCCCCTCGTCGAGGAGGAAGGCCCCCGAGTGCTGGTGCTCGAAGTAGACGATCGGATCGCCGACCTCCACGTAGTACACGCAAAACCGACCGGCCAGTCCCGAATGCCCGCCGGAGCCGGCGGGCACGACGCGGACCGACAGCTTCGCCGACGTCGCCATCAGGTCGGCGAGAAACCGCAGCTGCCGGGCCATCGTCGCGGGCCCGCCGATCGGATTGCGCAACGCCGCCTCGCCCAGCAACACCTCGCACGGAATCGCGCCGGGGCCGACCACCAGCGGCCGCCGCATCATCCGCAGCTCCGCCTGGCGTTCCGCGTCCTTCAGCGGCAATCCGTCGGCGAGGAACAGCGCCCGCGCGTAGTCCGGGATCTGCAGCAGCCCCGGAATCAGCAGCGGCTGCCATTCGACGACCGACGTCGCGGCGCGTTCGCAGGCGAGCAGCCCGCCGAGGTGGTCCGGGTCGGACTGTTTGCCGCGGGCGACCCAGCCCGGTTCGGCGGTGCCGCGCGCCAGTTGCAGGATCCGCTGTTTCTCCGCGCCGACGACGCCGAGCGCGCCGAGGATGCCCGCGACGTCCTCCAGCGCGGGAACCCGTTGTCCCAGCTCCCAGTTCGACACCAGCGCGGGGTTGGTGCCGACTCGCCGGGCGAGTTCGCGCAGTCCGAAACGGGCGTCGACCCTGGCCTCGCGCAGTGCGGTGCCGAGGGTGCGGATCCTGGGGGTGAGCATGGCCGTGCCTCGCATGGCCGTCTTTGTAGGTGTCACCAAATGCGAACACCTCTAGCTGTCACCCGAAGGTGGGCAACGGGCCGGTCGCGCCCGGGTTTCCGGGACGCGACCGGCGGCCCGCGTCACTTCAGACCGGTCGCCTCGGCCGCGGCCGGGTCGGAGTCGGCGAGGAACGTCTTGCAGCGCTCGTGCTCCTCGGACTCGCCGATGCGCTCAGCGGCCAGGCCGAGCGCGGCGAGCGCGCGCAGGAAACCCTGGTTCGGCCGGTGCGCCCACGGCACCGGGCCGAAGCCCTTCCAGCCGGCGCGGCGCAGCTGGTCGAGGCCGCGGTGGTAGCCGGTGCGGGCGTAGGCGTACGCGGCGACGGTCTCGCCGTCGGCGAGCGAGCGCTCGGCGAGCGTGGCCCAGGCCTCGCTGTAGTCGGGGTGTTCGGCGGCCACGGCGGACGGATCCGTCCCGGAGTCGAGCGCGGCCTGCGCGTCGGTGTGCTCGGGCAGCAGCGTGGGCTCGGGGCCCAGCAGGTTGTGCGTCATGCCGCCATTGTGCCCACGCTGCTCTCGGCCTAGAGGAACAGGCTGGTCAGCACGCCTCCGCCGGCCAGCACGAGAGCTGCGATCAGCACGGCGGCGACGGCTCGTTTCGGCATCATGGGCCGACACCCTGCCGTGCCGGGCCGGGCGGGGGCAAGTCCGCCACCCGTAGGGGTGAACCCCGGTTTTTGCCCCTTTTCCCGCCGCGTCCTCTTGCGGCAGGGAATGATGGCGCCTATGACGAAGGCGGTTGAAGACGTCGCCGGCCCCGCGGTCCCGCGCGGACCAGTGGGCAAGACCAGGCTTTTCTTCGCGACGCACTGGCACCGCGGCGCGCCGGGACAGCCGACTCCGGCGTGGGTGCTGCGATTCTGTTACGGCATGTGGCTGACCGCGTTCGCGTTCAAGCTCGTCGGGTCGTCGTGGGACATGTCGTGGCACTTCAAGTGGCTGCGCGACGACCTCGCCCCGCCGCACCTGATCAACACCGTCGGCACGGTGATCATCATCGTGCTGGTGGCGATCCACAGCTACACCGGCCTCGGCTGCGACCGGCGCTCGCTGCGGCTCATGCAGGCCGGGCTGATCGTGTTCCTGGTCGCCGCGCCGCTCGACGTGATCAACCACCGCGTGAACGGCCTCGACCTGACCGCGTGGAGCCCGTCGCACATGATGCTGTACCTCGGCACCGGCATCATGCAGGCGGGCGTGCTGCTCGGCTGGCTGCGGCTGGCCCCGCCGGGCCGCTTCCGCACCGGGGTGCTGCTCGCGCTGTGGGCGTTCTTCCTGGAGAACACCTTCTTCCCGAACGGACAGCAGGAGTACGGCATCCTCGGCCTGCGAGCCTGGGAACGCGGCACGCCGGAGGCGGAGCCGACGCTGCTTTCCTTCGCCGCCAACCAGATCGGCCACCCGGTCGACCGGGCCGCGGTGCTGCACTTCACGATGCCGATCCCGGAGTGGGTGTATCCGCTGTGGGGGATCGGGGTTTCGGCGCTGATCCTGGTGCTGGCGCGCAAAACCGCCGGACGGCGCTGGGCCGCGCTGACCGTGGCCGGCGCGTATGTCGCGTACCGATGCGTGATGTGGCCGCTGCTGCTGGCGCTGGGCTTCCCGGTGTCGACGGTGCCGTTCTATCTGCTGGCTGTCGGGGTCGCGGTGGATCTGGCCTTCCTGCTGCCGCGACCCGCGCTGTCGGGGGCGGTTTTGGTGACTGTGCTCGGGTACGGCGCGTTCTGGGTACAGTCGCAGTTGCGGCCTTGGCTGCTCGGGGACTCGCGGACGGAGTCGGCGCCGCCGGTCGCGTATTGGACGGCTTTGGTCGCTGTGGTCGCGATGTTCGCGTTGTGGGCTGGGGCCGGTCCGGCGAAGGAATGGTGGGCTTCGCGACGCTCGGTCGCGGCGTAGCGCGGAAGTGGGACTCAGCGCGCACGCCCGGCGCCACGTCCAGCGGCAGGCCACGAAGCTGATCGCGGAGCGGTTCCGGGATCCGTTGCGGCGCAACGCGTTGGCCGGGTTGCTGGAGCGGACCGCCGAAGGCTGGCACCTGGCGGTGCGCACCGGGGACCCGGGAACCGCCGATGCCTTCCTGATCGGGCGCGCCGGGGTGTTCGCAGTTGTTGTCACCGATCCGCCGCCGGACGAAGCGGCGATGCGCGAGGTGGCCCGGGACGCCGAAGAACGGTTCGCCGGGCTGCCCGGCCCGGGCGGGCAGCGCATCGCCCGGAGCGCGGTGACCCTGGTCGCGATCGGCGGCGCGGGCTCCGCCGGGCCGTTCTGGTCGTTGCCCGCGGGCAAACTGGACCAGCTTTTCCGGCGCGACACGGTGCATCTGACCGCTCGGCAAGCCGCCAGGATCGCTTCGGGGCTCGCTGCGCGGTTGCGTGGCTACGAGTGGCTGACGGTCACGGCCCCGGAGAAGGAAGCCGGGTCACTCGAGCTGCTCTCGGCGGAGAGCGTCGCGGACGACCAGCTGCTCGCGGCAGTGGAGCGGCCGTTCGAAACGTGGATGACGTTCCTGCATCCCGATCAGGCCGCGCTGGCGTCGCGCAATTATTCCGGCCCGGCGCGGATCAGCGGTCCGGCCGGGACCGGGAAGACGGTGGTCGCGCTGCACCGGATGCGGCACGTCGGCCGCCGGAGCACCGGCCCGCTGCTGTTCACGACGTTCGTACGCACTCTTCCGCCGGTCAACGAGACCACGTTCCGGCGACTGGCCCCGGAGCTCGCGAGCCGGGCCGAGTTCGTCAGCCTGCACGCGTGGGCCCGGGCGTTCCTCAAGCGGCGCGGTATCGAGCTGAACACCAATCCGCGGCTCGCCAAGGACGCGTTCGCGCGCGCTTGGCGGGAGCATCGCGAGCCCCTTGAGCGGCTGGGGCCGAACTACGACTACTGGGAAACCGAGGTCCAGCGCATCATCAAGGGCCAGGGCATCGCGACGCTGGAGATGTACCAGTCCATCCACCGTGCTCGACGAGGGCTTCGGCTGGACCGGGGCCAGCGCGCGAAGGTCTGGCAGCTGTACGAGACCTACGCGGGAAATCTGGCCGCGAACGGGTTGTCCGACTTTCACGACCTGTTGGCTCGGGCCGGCGCTGAACTCGAACGGCAGCCTCTCGAAGAGCCGTATGCGGCTGTCGTGGTTGACGAAGCGCAGGACATGACGTTGACCGGCCTGCGGCTGCTGCGCACGATCGCTGGTGACGGGCCGAATCAGCTGCTGCTCGTCGGCGACGGACAGCAGCAGGTCTATCCCGGTGGCTGGCGGCTGTCCGACGCGGGGATTCCGATTCAGGGCCGGGGCGAGGTGCTCAAGGTCAACTATCGCAACCGTGCGGGCATTCTCGACTTCGCCCGGCGGATCAACGCGGTGGATGATCTGGACGGTGCGGCGGGGGTCGCGCTGCGCGACGCGGATTCGGTCAACGAGGGCGGCGTTGTGCAGTCGTGGGCCGGTACGCAGGCCGAGCTTCCGGGTGCGCTGACTGCCGCCGTCCGCGACTTGACCATTCCGCGCGGCGAGACGGCGCTGATTACCTTCAGCAATGCGGATGCCGAGCTGTGTCGGCGTTTTCTCGAAGCTGCGGGGATCCCTACGCGTGCGCTCGAACGTTACGTCGGGGAGGCCGAGGATCGGCTGCATGTCGGGACCGTGCACCGGGCGAAGGGGCTCGACTTTCGCGCGGTGCTGGTTGTCCAGTTGCCGCGGCCTTCGCCGGAAGACCCTGCGGAGCAAGAGGAACAGCGTGAGTTGCTCAGTCGGCAACGGCTGGTGGCCGCGACCCGGGCGCGGGATTTTCTGTGGTGGGGCGTCGTGCCGTCCTAACTGGACAGCAGGCGGCGGTAGTAGTCGGTGGCCGGTTTGATGCCGTGGTCCGGGTCGGCGTTGTACAGCCCGTCCGGGCCTTTCGGGCCGAAGCTGTACGGTTGATACAGCGTCGCGCAGGACGGTTCGGTTTTGGCGAGTCGTTGCCAGCGTTGCCATTCCGCGTCGTAGCGGGCCAGGTGGTAGCGCATGACCGCTTTGTCGTGCCCGCCAGCGTAACCGCGCAGCATCACTTCCCAGCCGTGATGCACGACGCGGTGCCAGGATTGGCCGTAGCGCGCGGATACTCGCAGATACGTCCGGTCGGCATGATCGCGCAACGGCAGCGTGGCGGACAACGCGACGATTTCGTCCCACATCCGGGCGGCGCTTGCTTTCTCGGCGAGCACCGGCTCGACCCGGCCCGCTGCGATGATTGCGTCGTAATCGCTGGTCAGGTCCTTGTCTGAGCCGCCGAGGAACTGGTCGCGGGTCCACATCAGCCTGCCCATCGGGTGCACCACGCTGTAATGCCCGCGCAGCACGGCCGCCGCCGACAGCAGTGCCAGGCGGCGGAAGCGGCGGACTTGATCGCCGTGCAAGCCGAGCCGCGTTGTCGCGTATTCGGTGAACGCGCCTTCCTCGCCGAGGCCGGTGTCGCGGGCCCAGCGGGCGATCACCCAGGTGTTGAGGTCGCACCACAATTCGTTGTGGAGATACGGTCCGCGCCAACCGCCGCCGCGGGACCAGGTCCAGATCCCGGCTATAATGGGATTGCTGACGACCTCGGCGAGCCCGATCGGACCGGTGCGCGGCTGGGTGCGGAATTCTTCGAACCCGTTGACCACGCCGTCGATCACGTAATTCGGGAAAGCGCCCTTGCCCTCGTATTCGCGCTGGCATTCCACTTCGATGATCTGCCGGTGCTTGCCGACGCCGATGGTCCGGTTGAACGGGATAGTCCGCCAGAAGTCTTTCGCGGTGTGCTTGATCGAGAAGACCAGGTTTTCGTGCGTTTCGACCTGATCGGTCACCTGCCGGTAGAAGTCCGGGTCGCTGGTCAGCTTGTCGCTGCCGGTGGACCAGGTGCGGTAGAAGACTCGCTTGCCGCGCAAGCACATCTCGTCGCGCAGGATGCCGAGCAGCGTCAGATGACTCGTGGCGCCGTTGGTGATCGGGTTGTTTCCAGTGTGGAACGGCACGTTCTGCACGTACGTCTCGCCGGTTCTTACGACAATTCCGTCCAGGCCGGGAAAGCGAGCGTAGATCTCGCGCAGCATCAGGCGGTGGATTTGCTGCGTGAGCGGACGGTCGAAGCTGATGCGGCCTTGGCTGTCGAGAATTTGGTCGCCGTACAGCTCGACCAGGCGTTTCGGCAGTACGATGATGTCGGTGAAGAAATACGCTGCGATGCCTGCCGCGTGCGCTCGCGCGATGTGTGCGTCGATCTTCTTCGCCGCCGCTTCGGCCCAAGCGCGACCCGGCGAATCCGCGGGGAAAATGCGCTCGTCGAAGGTTGCGAAGGTGATCGCGGTTTGCGGCGGGGTGAACTCGTTGATCACCTGACCGTCGTAGCCGTAGCTCTTCAACGTCGCGGGATCGTTGAAGCGACTGGAAAACAGCGGTTCGCCGGGATTGTTCTGAACCATGTCGAGCAGAAACGGCAACCGCCGGCCGCCGGGTTTCGCGAAAGCTGTCCCGGTGGTGGCCGCGAGAGCCGCGAGGGCGATCCCGCCGCGCAACGCCGTCCGCCGACTGGTTTCTCCCATTACGGCCACCCTTGATAGATCTGATGAATTCCCTCGACCATAAGAACGGTGTCCAGTCGAGTCAATCGGCCAACCGTCGCGTTCATGCTTGTGAACAACTGTCTTGACCAGACAGGATGCTTGCCGGTCGCCCGGCGAGCTGGTACCCCTGGTAGACCGATACATCCGATGACCGCCGCCGCAACCGGGAGTGGATGCGTCATGGACCAGGCAGGACTCAGCCGCCGCAGCGTGCTCGCCGCGGCCGGCGCCGCCGGACTGCTCGGACTCACCGCGACTTCAGCACAGGCCGCCCCCGCCGCCACCCCGTGGTACCCCTCCGCCAAATTCGGCATCTTCATCCACTGGGGCGCTTACTCAGCCGCGGCCTGGGGCGACGCGAAACACGCCGCGGAATGGTACCTGTACGCCATGAACGTCACGGATCCCGCGCGCGGCACCGGAACCCGTGACCATCACCTGCAAACCTACGGCGCGGGCTTCGCGTACGACCAGTTCATCCCGCGCTTCACCGCCCGCCGCTACAACCCGCACTCCTGGGTACGCCTGTTCGAAGAGGCCGGAGCCCGGTATTTCGTCCTGACCTCCAAACACCACGACGGCTTTCAATTGTTCCGCAATGACGTTTCCGACCGCAATTCCGTCCGCCTAGGCCCAGGCCGCGACCTGGTCGGCGAACTCTTCTCCGCGGCCGCACACTCCCCACTCAAGCGCGGCCTCTACTACTCACTGGGCGAGTTCTACAACCCCGCACTAGGCACCGCTCCCCGAAACCCTTACACCGGAACGGAAATCCCTTACACCGGCTACCGCCCAGTCGCCGACTACGTGACACAATACGAACACGCACACCTGAAAACCCTGATCGACCACTACGATCCGGACGTCCTGTGGGCAGACGGCCAGGGCTACCACGAATTCGGCGGCGGCCCGATCTTCCGGCCGAAGATGTGGGACTGGCGCAGCGACGAAATCCTGTCCTACTACTACCGACACGCCGCCGACCGTCCGCACCCGAAGAGTGTCCTGGCAAACGACCGCTTCGAGGCTTCGCACGCGGATTTCGTTACCGTGGAAGGAGATAACAAGAAGTACGTCCTGCGCCCGGATCCTTGGGAAGCCTGCCTGAACATCGGAAAGTCCTGGGGTTACAACGAAAACGAGGACCCGGCGAAGATCAAATCTTCCGTTCAGCTGATCCGCTTGCTCGCCGAGGTGGTGAGCAAGAACGGAAACCTGCTGCTCAACATCGGCCCCCGCGAGGACGGCACGATCGCGGACTGGATGAGTTCGCGCCTGCTGGACATGGGCCGCTGGCTACGCCTGAACGGCCGCGCGATCTATGGTTCGACGCCGTGGATTAGAGCAATGGACGGCGACCTGTGCTATACCCGCACACGCGGCGCGTTCCACCTGATCCCTCTCTATTGGCCCGGCGCGCGGCTTCTTGTGCCGGGAGATGTCCCGGTCAGCGATCGGTCACGAATCCGGCTGCTGGGAGGGAATTCCCGGCCGTTGTCGTGGACCCGCACTTCGGAGGGGATCGTGATCGACCTGCCTCGGCATCGGACGGACGACTTCGGGGAGGAGTTCCCGGCGGTGCTCTCGGTGACTGGTTGGTATGCGGCCGAATCGTGAAGGAGTCGCTTTCCGCCAGCCTTCGACTGTACCCAACCTGGCATTGTTCAAGAGGTGGACGGCCATAACGACTTCGGCGAGGACCAGCTCGTCACGTTTACCGAGAACGGTGAGGTCACCGGCGGCCTGGTCAAGATCCAGATCGTGTCCTTGACGTGGCCGGGGGAAGCCCGAAGCCGTCTCCCCGGGCAAACAGGAACCGTTGAGCAGGAGGCTCAGTACGCGCTGTCGTCAGTCCAGTCAGTCTGCGAGAAATCCTCTTCATCGTCGGCTGCTGGCCGCGGCCGTTGGCGAGCCTTGCGTGGTTGCCCAGGCCCCGCTTCAGCAGCGGGCTCCGGCGGCCGCGGATCGCCCTGAGCAACGCCGGGTTCGGTCGTTGGTTCGGCAGCGCCCTGCGCTTCAGGGACCGGCGTTCCGTTCGGCCATACGCAGGGCGAAGTGCTGGTGAGGAACAAGCCACCTTGCGGATTCGCTTCAAGCGCCATCCGAAAACTGTCCGTGTTGTTCTCGACCCAGAGGTACTCGTTAGGCGGATTGTTGTCGAGCACCCGGAAGTTGTGGTTCTGCCACCAAGTGCGAAGCGCATCGAAGTACGTGGGGATCTTGTCCTTTGCCAGCCCCTCGACCCGGTAGGTGCGGCTGGCCAGAACCCTGTTCTTGGGACCGTTGTCGCTCGGGTCGTTGCAATCGCCCCGCTGTTCCGATGCGAACAACGAGTAGCGAGCCTCCGCGGGCAGTGCCTCGCGTGCCTTCTTCGAGTACTCCTCAACCTGCTGGTTGGCCTGTTCGATGGTGATCGTTGGCTGCATTCCGTCTCCTCCCGTATCGCACGCGCTCAGAGACCACGTCAGGACGGCGACTGCCGCCAGGCAGATCACGGCGGTGGGTTTCCGGCGGCTTTTCACGGTTAGAAGGTCGGCTGGCCGGCGATGACGCGACCCATGTTGTTGAGCGCCTTGTTGCCGGGATCCCAATACATCGAGTGAGCGGCTGCGTTGTAACCGAATGCGTACCACGGCCCTTCGGTGCTCTGCTTCGGATCGCTTGGTCCCGAGCTGAACTTGGTGGCGTCGCTGAAGTTCTGCGGTTCGATGCCGTGCACCGGCGCGAGCTGGATCGGATCGTGCGGATCGACCGTGGAGTGAACGTGTCCTGCCGGAATCCCGAGTTCGCTGGCCTGGTTGACGCCGACTCCAGGACTGGCAACGAAAACGATGTCGTCGACATTGAGGTGCTCGTCGCGTGCGGCATGGCCGATGACGGTGGTTCCGTAGCTGTGACCGATCATCGTGTTGTGCGACGGCGCACCCTGGTGGGTCGCCCTGAGCCCGTCCTGAAAGCGGTCGAGGTCCTTCTTCGCGTCGTCCGCGTAGTCACCGCTCATCGCGTTGGGCACCACATCATCCGGTGCGTCGTAGCCGACCCAGGAGACCACCGCCGTGGACGCCGACCCGGCCTTCGCCGCCGAGTCGAACATGCGGTCGGAACGGTCCATTTCGCCTTTGATCTTGCCGAGTTCCGCACCAGTGCCGGGAACGTAAGTGGCGACGTTCTTCGCCGTGTCCGGGTTGCCTACCGAGACGATCGCCTTGCCGTCCCCGTTGGTGTCCAAGCCAATCAAGAAAGTCTGCTTCCCGCCAGGACCGATGTTGTCGAGCCGATCCTCGATCGCGCGCAGGCCGTTGAGCTTGCCCGCGATCTCGTCGAGCTTTTCCTTGCCCGGCCAATCGGCCTGATGCGGGGAACGGCGGGTCGTTCGGATTGGCCCTGGAGATCTCCGTCGCTTCTGCTTGGAGGTTGTCGGTTTCCCGCTGGAGCACCGCCCGGTTGGCCGCATCGCGATCCACGATCGGAATGCCGTCCAGGTTGCGGACCAGGTCTGGCGAGTCCCGCAGGACCGTAGCCTTCGCGGTGTCGGAGAGGGTGTCCCACCAAGCCTTGTTGTCGCCCGGGGTACCGCCTTCGGGCGGACCGATGATCGAGAGCCCGCTCTGCGCGGCACCCGCCGCGGCTGCCTGAGCGAGCGTGCCCGCGTCCCGCTCGGTTATCTCCCCGCGCAGCGTCCGGGTCAGGATCGCGGCAAGATCAGCATCCACGTCGTTCGCTCTGCGGAGGATCTGCTCGACCCGGTCCACGAGTTCAACCCGGATTTTCTCGCGCTGTGCCGCCACGTCCGGGGGCGGGGGCGGACCGGATGTCGGCGGTGCCACCACCGCGCCGTCGCCTCCGATCACCCACGAGTTCGTCCGGGCGAGCTCGTCGGTCTCGGCCACCACGGCCGTAATGCGCTCGACCGCGATTTGCGCCTCGTGCGCGCCTCGGCGGACTGCGGACGCTTCGGCTGCCCGCTGCTCCAGAGTCGAGGTCAGCGAGTTGCCCCTGGCCGACGCGGCACCTGCGGCATCGCCCGTCCAGCCATCGAACTTCGCCACGTTCTCCACGTCATCGTTCAGCGCGAGCAACTGGTTGCAGCGCTGGTTAAGCGCGTCAGAAACTCCGCCGATCGCCGCGGCGTTCCAGCGCCGTACATCCGCCCACGCGACCATCAGACCGGCCTCGGCCCACCGTGGACAGGGATTGCCCGCAGATCATGTGCTGCCGCCTGGTCGTCCGTTCGGTAGCGGCGGGCCGCCACGGTGAGCTGGTCGGCGTACTCGTCCATGTTTTTCGTCCAGGCAAGCAGCTCTCGCTCCCACCTGTCGCCGAGCATCCGCGCCGCCTCGATTGCTGTCCCGCCGGGCAACCCCTGCGCGACACCGACCAGAGTGCTCGCCAGATCAACAGATCGCGCACCGGCGGCCGACCGCCTCGCGGCCTCCGAGGACTTCTCGATCGCATCGATCACGACCTCGAACCCGCTCATCGCACTCCCACCCGCTGTGACCCTCCGACCACACTATGACCTGTGTGCGGCGAAGAAGCCCGTCGAAGTACCCGAAAATTACCCTGGTGACCGTTTCGGAAGTGCGGCAAAGAGGGGTCTCACACGCGAAAAAGCAGGGAGGCCACCCCGATCAAAAGATCGAGGCGGCCTCCCCGCAAGAAAACCCCCGTCAGCCCAGCTTCTGGCCAGCCGAGCCCAGTGCCTGCGTAGCCTCGACCACCCGGGCAGCCATGCCCGCTTCAGCGGCCTTCAGGTAGCTGCGCGGGTCGTAGACCTTCTTGTTCCCGACCTCGCCGTCGATCTTCAGCACACCGTCGTAGTTCTTGAAGAAGTGGTCCGCGATCGGGCGGGTGAACGCGTACTGCGTGTCGGTGTCCACGTTCATCTTCACCACGCCGTACGACACCGCCTCGCGGATTTCCTCCGGGAGGGAGCCCGAGCCGCCGTGGAAGACCAGTTCGAAGGGCTTCGAGCCGGCGTCCAGGCCGAGCTTCTTCGCCGCTGCTTCCTGGCCGCCCTTGAGGACGTCCGGGCGGAGCTTCACGTTGCCCGGCTTGTACACGCCGTGCACGTTGCCGAACGTCGCGGCCAGCAGGTAGCGGCCCTTTTCGCCGGCGCCGAGCGCGTCGATCGTCTTCAGGAAGTCGCCCTCGGCGGTGTACAGCTTCTCGTTGATCTCCGCCTCGACGCCGTCTTCCTCGCCGCCGACCACGCCGATTTCGACCTCGAGGATGATGTTCGCGGCCGCGGCCTTGGCGAGCAGTTCCTGCGCGATCTCCAGGTTCTCGTCCAGGTCGATGGCCGAACCGTCCCACATGTGGGACTGGAACAGCGGCAGCCCGCCACCCCGCACGCGCTCGGCGGAGATCTCGATCAGCGGGCGGACGAAGCCGTCCAGCTTGTCCTTCGGGCAGTGGTCGGTGTGCAGCGCGACGTTGACGTCGTACTTCGCCGCGACCACCTGAGCGAACTCGGCCAGCGCGGTCGCGCCGACAACCATGTCCTTCACCTTCTGCCCGGACGCGAACTCCGCGCCGCCGGTGGAGAACTGGATGATCCCGTCGCTCTCCGCCTCGGCGAACCCGCGGATCGCGGCGTTCACGGTTTCCGACGAGGTCACGTTGATGGCCGGGTAGGCGAACTCGTTCGCCTTCGCCCGGTCGAGCATCTCCGCGTACACCTCGGGGGTGGCGATGGGCATCGGTTCCTCCTCGAGACGACTGGCTTCTACAGCGGCATCGTACGAGGTGGACCGGCCGGGCCGACCGGTCCTACCTCACACGAGACGAAACCGACTGGAGCGATTCAGAGCAGCTCGGCCGCGATGGCCCGGTAGGCGGGGAACGGATCCTCGTCCAGCGACTGCACGCTGACGTGGTCCGCTCCCGCGTCAAGGTGCGCCTGCAAGCCCTTGGCCAGCGCTTTTCCGTCCCCGTGGACGGCGAGCGCGTCGATCAGGCGGTCGCTGCCCTTCCCGGCGATGTCCTCCTCGGAGAAGCCGTGCTTGCGCAGGTTCGCGGTGTAGTTGGACAGGCCGAGATAGAACTGCACGGTCTTTCGGCCGGTCTCGCGCGCCCGCTCCGGATCGGTGTCGAAGACGACCTTCTGCTCGGGCGCGAGCAGCGTGGCGGCACCGACGATCTCGCGCGCGGCCCGGGTGTGCTCCGGGGTGGTCAGGTACGGGTGCGCGGCGGCGGTGCGGTCGCGGGCCAGTTCGAGCACCTTCGGGCCGAGCGCGGCCAGCGCGCGCGACTCCTTGGGCACCCCGGCCGCGTCGAGTGCGTCCAGGTATTCGACCAGCGCCGCGTACGGCTTCTTGTACTCCTGCGTGTGCTCGCGGTGGCCCGCACCGACGCCGAGCAGGAACCGTCCCGGGTGCTTGTCCTCGATGCGGCGGAACGCCCGCGCGACGTCCTCGGGGGCGTCGGCCCAGATGTTGACGATCCCGGTGGCGACCTTGATCCGCTCGGTCGCGGCCAGCAGTTCGTCGACGATCGCCAGGTCGCCGCCGGGAGAACCGCCGAGCCAGATCGTGCCGTAGCCCAGCTTCTCCACCTCGGCGGCGAACTCGCGGTCCACCGCGGCCGACATCCGCCAAACGCCTAGCTTGCCCAGTTCGATAGCCATAACCCGCCCAACGCGCGATAACCCGGTTTTCCTCCCGTCCCGGCCGGATTAGGTTCGAAAGCATGACCAAGCTCGGCACCACGGAACTGGACATCCACGGCCTCAACCTCGGCTGCAACGTCTTCGGCAACACAGCGGACGAACCCACGTCATTCGCTGTTCTCGACGCGTACACCGCGGCCGGCGGCAATTTCCTCGACACAGCCAACACCTACGGCGGCGGTGGCGGTTCCGAAACGATCATCGGCAACTGGTTCGCCAAGCGCGGCCGCCGCGACGACATCGTCCTCGCCACCAAGGTCGGCATGGGGGACCAGCGGCCCGGCCTTTCCGCGAAGAACATCGCCGCGTCGGTCGAGGAATCGTTGCGCCGCCTGCGAACCGACCACATCGACCTGTACTACGCGCACAAGGACGATCTCGACACCCCGCTCGAAGAAACGCTCGCCGCGTTCGACCAGCTCGTGCGCGACGGCAAGGTCCGCTACATCGCCGCGTCCAACTACGAACCGGACCGGCTCGCGTCCGCACTGTCCATTTCGGACCAGAACAACCTCGCCCGATACGTTGCCCTGCAACCGCATTACAACCTGGTCGAGCGCGACTACGAGCGGGAGCTGGCCCCGCTCGTCGCCCGCGAGAACCTGGTCACGCTGCCGTATTTCGGGCTGGCCAAGGGATTCCTCACCGGCAAGTACCGCTCGAAGGACGAACCGGGCGACTCGCCGCGGGCTCCGCGGGCGCTGGCGTACCTCGACGCCCGCGGCGAACGAGTGCTCGCCGCGCTGGACGAAGTGGCCGCCGCGCACCACGCCTCGGTCGCCAGCGTCTCGCTCGCTTGGCTTCGCCAGCAGCCGACCGTCGCCGCGCCGATCGCCAGCGCGCGGATCCCGGAGCAGCTCGTTGACCTGCTCGCTTCCGTCGAGCTGACCCTGACCGACGCCGAACTCACCGCTTTGGGCGAAGCGTCGAACTGATACTTACCGAAGAGTAGCTTACTGCGGGTAGGTTGTTGTACGGTGCCCTCCGGACAGGCAAAACCGGCTCAGGAGGGCACCGTGGCTCAGAAGCAGGTCGACGGCAAGGTCGTGCTCATCACCGGAGCCGCTCGCGGGATCGGAGCCGGCCTGGCCGAGCGGCTCGCCGCGCGCGGAGCCAAGGTCGCGCTCGTCGGGCTCGAAGCCGCCGAGCAGGACGCGGTCGCCAAGCGGATCGGGCCGAACGCGAAGTCCTGGGAAGCGGACGTGACCAGCTGGGACGACCTCGAACGCGTCACCGAGGGCGTGGTCGAGCACTTCGGCGGCATCGACATCGTCATCGCCAACGCGGGCATCGCGACCGCCGGATTCGTGCGGTCGGTGGACCGCACCGCGTTCGAGCGGGTGATCGAGGTCGACCTGCTCGGTGTGTGGCGCACGTTCCGCGTCACGCTCCCGCACGTGATCGAACGCCGCGGCTACCTGCTCGGCATCTCCTCGCTCGCCGCGATCACGCACGCGCCCGGCATGGCGAACTACGCCGCGGCTAAGGCCGGCGTCGAGGCGTTCTGCAACAGCCTCCGCGCGGAGGTCGCACACCTCGGCGTGAAGGTCGGCGTCGCGCACCCGACCTGGATCCGCACCGACCTGGTCGAAAGCGCCGACGCGCACCCGGTGTTCGGCAAGCTGCGTTCCGGCATGCCCGGCCTGCTCGGCAAGACCTACCCGCTGGACGTCGCGCTCGACGACCTGGAGGCCGGGATTCTGCGCCGCGCCAGGACGATCCACGTGCCACGCTGGGTCGGCGGACTGAAGCTGCTGCGCTCGTTCCTGCCGCCGATCGTCGAACTCGGCGCGCGGACCCGGGTGCCGGCGGCGGACCGGGCCGCGCTGAAGGACGTCGAGGAACGCGGCGCGTACGAGTCGTCGGTCACCGGCCACGGCGGGCGCGCGGCCACGAAGCGCAGCTGAGGAGCGCCATGTCCCGTCGCGACCAGATCCGGATGACTCCGGACGAGGTGCAGGCCTACCTGGCCGAGCAGAAGGTCATCAACGTGGCCTCGGTCGGCCCGAACGGCAGGCCGCACCTCACCGCCCTCTGGTACTACCCGCACGAGGGCGGGGTCGCGACGTGGACGTATGGCACCTCGCAGAAGGCGAAGAACCTGCGCCGGCTGCCCGAGGCGACCGTGCTGGTCGAAAGCGGCGACGCGTACGACCAGCTGCGCGGGCTTTCCTTCGAGGCGGACGTCGAGTTCGTCGCGGACACCGACCAGGTCACGGCGATGGGGATCGCGCTGATGATGCGCTACTCCGGAGCCGAACCGGGTGCGCCGGTGCCAGACGAGCTGCGGACCTTCATCGAACGGCAGGCGCCGAAGCGGGTCGGGCTGATCCTGCGTCCGACGAAGATCGCGAGCTGGGATCACTCGAAACTGGGCGGCACCTACTAGGGGACGAGGGCCACGAAGCTGAGCCCGGAAGTGCGTTCTGCCAGGTCAAGAGCGGTTTCCGGGTCGTCGAGGCCCACCTTCAGCAGCTCCACCGCGGAGAGGTCCAGCACGCCCGAGCGGACCAAATTCCACACCCTCGTCACCGTTTCGTCGTCGCTCATCCAGGAGCCGCGCAGGGTGAGCCTGCGGTGCATGAAGTCGCCGTAGGGAATGGCGAGGTCCTGGCGTACGCCGCCGACGAGCACCAGCGTCCCGCTCACGCGCAGGCTGTCGTAGGCGGCCATCGTCGCGTCGGCCGTCGGCGTGGCGCCGAGAGCATCGAGGGCTATGTCGACCGGGCCGATCGCCGCCGCGTCCGTCGCGCGATCGCCGGTCAGCTGATGGGTACGCACTCGCGGGCTGAGTTCGGCCAGCCGGTCGAGCGCGACCTTGTTGCGGCCCACCGCTGTCACCGTCGCCGCGCCTTCCGCCAGCGCCAGCATCACCGCCGCGCCGCCCATCTGACCGGTCGCGCCGATCACCGCGACGTCGCGCCCGGCCAGCGGACCTGCCGTACGCAGTCCTGCGGCGGCAACGCAGAGCCACGGCAAAAACGCCAGCCGCGCCGGGTCCGGGTAATTCTCGGCACCGGGTAGTTTGACCATAGTTTCCTTGGCGCACAACGCTTTCTCCGCGAAGGCACCGTCACGCCACACCTCGCGCATGCGGTCAGTGCGCGCGCTGCCGCCTGAACCGCCGAGGCCGACCCAGCCGACCAGGATTTCGTCGCCGTCGCCCGCGTTGAGCAACGCCGTGTCCAGCACGACGTCGCCGGGCGCGACGTGGAAGACGTCCGGCGCGACGTCAGTCACGCGTCCGATGCACGACGGGCCAAGGATCAGCGGGGTCAGCAGGCCGCCGCGACCGCCCGTCACCACCGCTTTCGTGTACGCCGGGAGGTGCGCGGCGAGCACCTCCACGACCACGCCACCGCCCTGGAGCGCGGGTTCCGGGACCTCGGAGAGGCGCAGGTCGTCGTCTTGTGAAGCAACAGTCCAAGCTCGCATACGACAACCCTCGCGCGCCGTTAAGCTGGTATCCAGAATCGCTTTATTCTGGTACTGGAGGTTCTAGGGTGAGCGTCGAACTGGGCACTTTCCTGCGCAGCCGCCGCGAGCGGATCGCCCCGGCCGACGCGGGCCTGCCGATCACCGGACGCCGCCGCACGCCCGGGCTGCGCCGCGAGGAGCTGGCGTTGCTGGCCGGAATCAGCGCCACCTGGCTCACCTACCTCGAACAGGGCCGCGACGTCCGCCCGTCCGACCAGGTGCTCGACGCCCTGGCCCGCGCGCTGCGGCTGACCAGCGCCGAGCAAGAACACCTGCGTCGCCTCGCCGACGGCGGAAAGGCCCCGGAAGACGCTCCCGAAGAGGCTGCGCCCGAGGTCGCGGGCGTCCCGGCGATGCTGGGCGACAACCCCGCGTATGTCACCGGCATCTGCTACGACCTGCTGGCGTACAACGACGCCGCCGCGGAGCTGTTCCGGAACATCGAACCGGGCACCAACGTCGTCCGCTGGATGTTCACCGAGCCCGCCGCGCGCGAAGTCCTGGTCGACTGGGAGCAGGAGGCGCGCAACATCCTGGCCCGGCTGCGCGCGATCGCCGGAGGGCATCCCGATCACCCGCGCGTGACCCGGCTGGTGGCCGAGCTGACCGAGGCGAGTCCCGAGGTGCGCGAGTGGTGGCCGCACTACGAGATCCAGTTCAGCCACGCAGGTCACAAGCGCTTTCGACACCCCCGGCTCGGCGTGGTCACCGCGTCGCACGCCGCGTTCCACGTGGCCGAGCGGCCGGAGCAGACGTTGGTGGTCTACCGGCTGCCGAGTGGTACTGGCGAGTAGGAAGTACTTTGAAGTAACTGTTACCTGAGGTAACATCAACGCCGCCAGACCCCCAGCGCAGCGGAGGCCGACAAGATGACCGAGCGGTTCAAGGTCGTGATCGTGGGCACCGGGTTTTCCGGGCTCGGCCAGGCGATCCAGCTCGAAAAAGCGGGCATCCGGGACTACGTGATCCTGGAGAAAGCCGACGAGGTCGGCGGCACCTGGCGGGACAACTCGTACCCGGGCTGCGCGTGCGACGTGCAGTCGCACATGTACTCGTTCTCCTACGCGCAGAACCCGGACTGGAGCCGGTCGTTCTCGCCGCAGCCGGAGATCTTCGACTACCTCAAGGGCGTCGCTGACTCCTACCGGCTGCGCGAGAAGATCCGGTTCGGCGTCGAGATCACCGGCGCGCACTGGGACGAGGGCGGACGCCGCTGGACGATCGAGACCAAGGGCGGCGCCGAGTTTTCCGCGCAGTTCCTCGTCGCCGGCGTCGGCGGGCTGCACATCCCGCAGATCCCGAAACTGCCGGGGATCGCCAAATTCAAGGGCCAGACCTGGCATTCGGCGCAGTGGAACCACGAGTTCGACCTGGCGGGCAAGCGGGTCGCGGTGGTCGGCACCGGCGCGAGCGCGGTGCAGTTCGTGCCGAAGATCGCGCCCGAGGTCGGCGAACTGACGCTGTTCCAGCGCACGCCGCCGTGGATCATGCCGAAGCCGGACCACGCGATGCCGGGCTGGGCCAGGCAGTTGTTCAAGCGCGTGCCGGGCACGCAGCGGCTCTACCGCAACGCGTTGTACTGGATGCTCGAATCCCGCGCGATCGGGTTCAACGGGCACCCGAAACTGATGCAGGCCGCCGAGGTTCTCGCGCGCAGGCACATCGCGAAGGGCATCAAAGACCCCGCGCTGCGCCGGAAAGTCACGCCCGACTACACGATGGGCTGCAAACGCGTCCTGCTGTCGAATGACTATTTCCCGGCACTCGACCGCCCGAACGTCGACGTGGTCACCGACGGTATCGCCGAGGTTCGCGCGCACAGCATCGTCGACACCGCCGGGGTCGAGCACGAGGTCGACGCGATCATCTACGGCACCGGCTTCAAGGTGACCGACGCCCTGGAGTACCTCGACATCACCGGCGTCGAGGGCCGCAATCTCGCGAAAACCTGGGCCACCGAAGGGATCCAGACGCACAAGGGCATCACCGTGTCCGGATTCCCGAACCTCTTCTTCCTGCTCGGCCCGAACACCGCGCTCGGCCACAACTCCGTGGTGTTCATGATCGAATCGCAGTCCCGCTACGTGGTCGACGCGATCCGGCTGGCCGACTCGCGCGGCGCCGCGGCGCTCGACGTGCGGCCGACGGTGCAGGACGAATTCCAGGAGCAGATCCAGGACAAGCTCGTCAAGGGCGTGTGGACCCAGGGCGGCTGCAAGAGCTGGTACCTCGACGCGAAGGGCGTCAACCGGACGATCTGGCCGGGCTTCACCTGGCGGTACTGGCTGGAGACCCGGCGCGTCGAGCCGAGCGACTACGAACTGAGCGGCCGGTCATGAGTGCCGATCACGAACAGATCGTGCTCCACGCCCGTGACGTGGAGTTCGATTGGTCGAAGCTGCCGATGCACTGGATTCCCGGGCAACCGCAGGCCACGCACAGCATCAACGTGCTCCATCTCGCGCTGCCCGAGGGCGAACGCTGGTTCGTCGAGGTGTTCAAGCAGGCCGTCCCGCTGATCCGCGACGAGCGGCTCAAGGAGGACGTGCTCGGGTTCATCGGCCAGGAGGCGATGCACGCCGAGGCGCACGACGGCGCGGCCGAACACCTGGAGTCCGCCGGGGTTTCCGTGCGGCCCTACATCGCGCAGATGGAGTGGATGTTCCGGCGGCTGCTCGGCGACCGGCCCGGATCGAGCCGGGAATGGCTGATCGAACGGCTCGCGCTGGTCGCGGCGATCGAGCACTACACCGCGTTTCTCGGCCAGTGGATCCTCGACGCGAAGGAACTCGACGCGGCGGGCGCCGACGAGACCATGCTGGATCTCCTTCGCTGGCACGGCGCCGAGGAAGTCGAGCACCGGTCGGTGGCCTACGACCTGTTCTGCCACCTCGACGGCCGCTACGGTCGGCGGGTGCGTTCGATGATCGTGGTGACGCCGGTGCTGGCGTGGGTTTTCCTTCGCGGGACGCGGTTCCTGATGAAGAACGACCCGACGCGCCCCGGCCGCACCAGCTGGCGGGCGTACGTGCGCGCCGCCCGCCGGGGACTGCTGCCGGGACCGCGCGAACTGCTGCACGAGATCCGGCCGTACTTCCGGAAGTCCTATCACCCCACCGAAACCGGCAACACCGACCAGGCGGTGGCGTACCTGGCGAGTTCGCCCGCGGCCAAGGCCGCCGACGCTCCGCGATGACCGCACCGCAGTTCCCGCCCCGGCTCGACGGCAGCGGCAGACGCGACCGGCTGATGTCCACTTTGGTCGCGGTCACCGCGACTTATCGGCGGCTGGCGGAGATTTCCGGCCGAAAGCGTCCGCCGGTGCGGGAAGTCGACCGTCGGCTGCCCTTGGTCGTGGACGCCGTGCGCACCGAGGCCGACGGTGTGGTGAGCCTGCGTCTCGTGCGGCCCGACGTTAACCCGTTGCCTGCCTGGCGTCCTGGCGCGCACATCGACCTGATGCTGCCTTCGGGCGAAGTGCGGCAGTACTCGCTGTGCGGCTCGCCTTCGGACCTGTCGCACTACCGGATTGCCGTGCGGCGCATCGGTTCCGCGTCCGCCGAGGTGCACGCGCTCACCGCCGGAACTCGCGTCACGGTGCGCGGGCCACGCAACGCTTTCCCGTTCGTCACCGCGCCCGCGTACCACTTCGTCGCGGGCGGAATCGGGATCACGCCGATCCTGCCGATGGTGCACCGCGCGGAGGCGAGCGGCGCGGACTGGCGGCTGGTCTACACCGGCCGCGACCGCGAGTCGATGCCGTTCCTCGACGAGCTTCCGGCCGAGCGGGTGCGGATCCGGCCGGACAAGGAGTTCGGCATTCCCGCGTCCGGCGCGGAATTGCTGGAGGAAATGCCTTCAGGCGCTTCCGTGTACTGCTGCGGCCCGGTGCCGATGATCACCAGCGTGCGCGTCGATCTGGCCCGCACGGACGCCGCCGCGGTGTATTACGAACGGTTCGCGCCGCCGCCGATCGTGGACGGCGAGCCGTTCCAGGTGGTCCTGCGCCGCAGCGGCCGCACCCTCGACGTGCCTGCCGACCGCTCCACGCTCGACGTGGTGCGCGAGGTGCTGCCCGACGTGCCGTACTCCTGTCGCCAGGGCTTCTGCGGCACCTGCGAGGTGGCGGCCGAAGACGGCGGGCGAGTGCGGATCTGCGTCGACCGCGGGCCCGCCGTCCTGGAGCTCTAGTTCTGCGGGGGGACCCAGTCGCCGAGCACCGGCTTGAACTCGCGGACGGTGCGCTCGGCCACCACGCCCTCGAGCGCGTACGGGTCGTTGTCGATCAGTTCGGCCAGCGCCGCCTCGTCCTCGGCCTGCCACAGCACCAGCCCGCCCGAGTTGTCGGCGAGCGGGCCGGCGACGGCCACGCGACCTGCCTCGACGTGCTCTTTCAGGTAGTCCCGATGGCGCGGCCGGACGTCGGCCAGCTTCTCCTGGACGTAGCGGATTTCGACGAGGTACCAGGCCATGCGCTTACTCCCGGGGTGAACACGACGGTGACGCCGCAGACGCTACCGGTGACGGCCGGGCGGACGCACCATGCGAGCGGTGGCAGCGGGAGGCCAACCCGATAGGCTAGGCGCGGGCGGAACCTGTGTGCACGCTGTGCCTATCGCGCACGCGTTGGGGCCTGCGGAGCGGACACGTCGAGGACAGGCGGGGATACATGCTGGAGGGGAACGCGGAACGCAGCGTCGAGGCGACCCTCGGCCACCTGCGGACCATGGACGGGCCGGTCCCGGCGCAGCCGCCGACCGCCCCGTTGAACCTGGAAGACCTCTACCGGCAGCACCGGATGCGGCTCGTGCGGCTCGCCATCCTGCTGGTCGACGAGCCGGCCACGGCCGAGGACGTCGTGCAGGAGGCCTTCACCGGGCTGCACCGCAACTGGGGCAGGCTGCGCGACGCCGCCGCGGCGGTCGGCTACCTGCGCACCGCGGTGGTCAACGGCTCGCGCAGCGTGCTGCGGCGGCGCAAGACCGCCCGCGAGTACGTGCCCCCGCACGCGGTGAACGCCCGGTCCGCGGAAAGCCTCGCGATGCTCTCCAGCGAGCACCAGGCCGTGGTCAACGCGCTGTCGAAGCTTCCGCCGCGCCAGCGCGAGGTGCTCGTGCTGCGCTACTACGGCGGGCTGAGCGAAGCGGAGATTTCGGAAGCCGCGGGCATTTCGAAGGGCACCGTGAAGTCAACCGCCAGCCGAGCGCTTGAGGCGTTGCAGAAGGCAATGCAGCCGCCCCAGTGACCTGGGCGGACCAATCTCGCGCTGGTCGGCCCTCTCTGGTCCAGACCAATATATGCTGGACCGCGTGAAACACCCCGGAGACTTCGTCATCACGGGCGGCCGCGTCGTGGCCCCGGACCGCGTACTCGACGACGGCTGGCTCGCCGTGTCCGGCGGACAGATCGCCGCGGTAGGCACCGGCACGCCCCCGAGCAGCCCGGATGCCACGACGGTCGACGTCGCCGGCGCGCTGGTCGTCCCCGGTTTCGTGGACACCCACTGCCACGGCGGCGGCGGTGCGTCGTTCTCGACGCTCGACCCGGACGAGATCCGCACCGCGGTCCGCGCGCACCGGCGGCACGGCACCACGACCATGCTCGCGAGCCTGGTCTCCGACCCGATCGACCTGCTCACCGAGCAGATCGCCGCGCTGCGCGAACTCGTGCAGGAGGGCGATCTCGCGGGCATCCACCTCGAAGGCCCGTTCATCTCGCGCGCCCGCTGCGGCGCGCACGATCCGGATACTCTGCGCGAACCGGACACCGGCACCGTCGAGAAGCTGCTACGCGCCGGCCACGGCTCCATCCGGATGGTCACGCTCGCGCCGGAGCTGAACGGCGGCGTGAAGGCGGTCCGGCAGCTCGCCGAGTCGGGCGTGATCGCCGCGATCGGGCACACCGACGGGGTCGCCGACCAGCTGGTTCCGGCCATCGACGCCGGCGCGACGGTCGCCACCCACCTGTTCAACGGCATGCGCCCGCTGCACCACCGCGAGCCGGGCCCGGTCGGCGTGCTGCTCGACGACGAGCGCGTGACCGTCGAGCTGATCTGCGACCTGGTCCACCTGCACCCGACCGTCGTGCGGCTGGCCGCGCAGCACGCGGGCCGCGGCCGGACAGTGCTGATCACCGACGCCATGTCGGCCACCGACGCCGCCGACGGCCGCTACACCCTCGGCAGGCTGGCGGTCGACGTCCACGACGGCGTCGCCACCTTGGACAACGGTTCGCTCGCCGGAAGCACGCTGACCATGGACAACGCCTTCCGCAACCTGGTGAAGGGTGCGAAACTCGACGTACTGGACGCCGTCCGGGCGACGTCGGCGCGACCGGCCGAACTGCTCGGCATCGCCGACCGCACCGGCGCACTGCGCCCCGGCCTCGCCGCGGACGCGGTGATCCTGGACGACGACCTGCGCCCATCCCGGGTACTGCACCGGGGCGAATGGGTGGCCGAGGCGGGCCGGGCTACCTTGAGTACGTGACGAGCTAGCACTTCGACAGGCGGACGGAGCGGATGAGCGAGCCGAAAGACCCGGAACGGTTACTGGCCGACGCGCTGCGTGCCCAAGCTGTCTTCGCTCCGCACGTCGCGGCGAACCCGGTCGAAGAGCAGGCCGGGACCGGCGCACAGGGCGCGGTCCAGCCCGGCGCTTCCGGCACGGGCTCGTTCAGCGCGGCCGGCGGTCCTGGCATTTCCGGCCCTGGTACTGCCGGAACCGGCTCGTTCAACGCGGCCGGCGGTCCCGGCATCTCCGGCCCTGGCACTGCCGGAACCGGCTCGTTCAACGCCGCTCCGGCTTCCGGCACCGGGTCGTTCGGCGCCTCGGCCCAGACCGGCGCGCCGTCGCAGACCGGCCCGACCACCGAACTGCCGCCCAACTACGGGCTGTTGTCCGGCGCGGGCGCGGACTCGCTCGCCCGCGAACGCGCCGCCCTCGACGCGGCCGACTACACCTCGCCCGGCACGACCGGCTCGATCCCGCCGGTCGGGGCCAGCGACGCGACCGTCCGCCGTCCCGCGCAGGCGGCGCAGAGCGGCCCCCTGCCCGCGCACTGGGTGCTGCTGCTGGCCGTACTGCTGGGGCTGGCCGCCGGGTCCGTCATCGGCCTGCTGACGCTGATCTGAGGCCCGAAACCGCCCTGGCTTGCCCGGACGGCCACCGCGGGAGGGCACTCCCGGGCCGAGTTCTTAACCCCGATCCCACACCGATGACCTGCGATTCCTTGCCCGATGAGGCCACCGTGAGTCACCCTGTACCGTTTTCGGTGTGATTCTCGCCCAGAACACAGTGACCACCATGTCCCTGCTGCCGTCGTGGCTGGACCCGCAGCATCTGCTGAACGGGCTGACGGCGCCAGTGATCGCCGTGCTGTGCTTGATCATCTTCATCGAGAGCAGCATCTTCCCGGTGCTGCCCGGCGACTCGCTGCTCTTCACCGCGGGCCTGTTCATCGCGAACGGCACGCTGAAGGCGCCGCTGTGGCTGGTGTGCGTGCTGGTCACGGTCGCCGCGCTGCTGGGCAACGTCGTGGGGTACTACCTCGGCTACTTCGTCGGGCCGAAGCTGTTCAGCAGGCCGGATTCGAAGTTCTTCAAACAGGAGTACGTCGACAAGACGCACAGCTTCCTGGAGAAGCACGGTCCGAAGGCGGTCGTGCTGGCCCGGTTCGTGCCGTTCGTGCGGACGTTCATCACCTGGATCGCCGGCATCGGCCGGATGGACCCGAAGCGCTACTTCACGTACACGGTCCTCGGCGGCATCCTGTGGGCCGCGGGCATCACCGTGCTGGGGTCGCTGCTGGGCAACATCGGCTTCATCCGGGACAACGTCGACGCGATCTTCGTCCTCATCGTGCTGGTGTCGGTGGTGCCGATCGCCATCGAGTACCTGAAGAGCCGCCGCGAGAAGAAGGCGCGCCCGGCCGACGATTCCGCCGACGTCACGCAGCAGATCCCGCGCGTGCGCGACTGAGGTTTTTCTTCGCTGATCGAAGCGGGGGGCGGGCTTTACGGTCGCCGCGGGCATAGGTTGGGGGGGGAGTAGGGGATAGAGAAAAACAAGCCCCGGTTGTATATTGTTTAAGGGGGGGGGGGCGGTTTTTTAATGCGGGGGAA
>NZ_JBHZAG010000060.1:34422-65473 GCF_042754125.1 Amycolatopsis sp. NPDC059235 | reverse complement strand
TGACAGGCCGAAGGCCCCTCACGCCGGGCAGCCCCCAAACGCCGGCTTAAAAGCGATCCCGCCCGCGGCGGCGGAGCCGACGCCAAAAACACAGCTTGGTGAGCAACCCCCGAAACCCGGCCCACCACCCCGGCACATCACCCCGAAAACCAGCCCCGGCACCCCGCACCCAACACCATCAAACACAAAACCCCGGCAACTCCCGAGTATCCCCCACCGGCGCCCACCGCCCGTCAACCTTCGCGTACTCCCACCGAGCTCCCCGAGCCACAATCTGCCGCAATGCCAGCACCAACCGGTCCACGTGCTCCTCGGTACTCCCCAACCCGAGACTCACCCGAACCGCCTGCTGTCCCTCGCCGCCGGCCTCGCGAATCAACCGCCGAGCAGCCACATGAGCGCAGAACGCCCCGTCCCGCACCCCAATCCCGTACTCAGCCGACAACACCGCCGCCAGCCACCCAGGCTCAAACCCGTCGACAACAAAACTCACCGTGCCAACCCGATCCACCGGCGCGTCAAAGAACCGCAACTCGGCACACCCAGGCAGCCCGGCCAACCCCTTGCGCAACCGCTCCAACAACGCAGCCTCGTGCGCCCCGATGGCATCCCACTGAGCCGCCAACTGCTCGCAAGCCACCCCGAGCGCATACACCCCAACGGTATTAGGCGACCCAGCCTCGTGCCGCTCCTCGCCGCTGTTCCACACGACGGCTTCCTCAGTCACCAGCTTGGTCGCCCCACCACCGGCCAGATACGGCTCAGCAGCCCGCAACCAGTCACTGCGCCCGACCAACGCCCCAGCCCCGAACGGCGCGTACAACTTGTGCCCGGACAACGCCACGTAGTCGACATCCAACTCCCGCAACGAAATCCGCCGATGCGGAGCGAGCTGCGCGGCGTCAAGAGCCACCCGAGCCCCATGCTTCCGAGCCACCGCGGCAATCTCGGCCACCGGCAACAACTCACCAGTCACATTCGACGCCCCAGCGACAACCACCAACCGAGGCCCCTGCGGACATTCCGCCAGCGCTTCGTCCACAACGGACACCGCGGCAAGCCGAGTCCGCGGCAACTGCACCCGCCGAACATTCGGCCCCCGCCACGGCAGCAACGCCGCATGATGCTCACTGTCGAAAACAACCACAGAAGTCTTACGCGGCAACGCTTTCGCCAGCAGATTGAACGCATCAGTCGTATTGCGAGTGAAGATCACCGAATCCCCACTACGAGCGTCCACAAACCGACGCAGCACACCACGAGTCCGCTCGTACAACCGAGTGGAAACCTGCGAAGCGAACCCAGCACCACGATGCACGCTGGCATACCAGGGAAGAAACTCGTCCACCGCCGACCTCACCGCGTCCAGACAAGGCGCGCTGGCCGCGTGATCAAGATTGGCGTAACCGATGTCGCCGCCCGTCACCAACGGCACCCGCAGCGACGCACCGGCCACAGTGGGAACAGCGGGAACAACAGTTTCCGTGGACCGGTCGAGTGCGAGAGTCATGACGGCGCCTCCTCGGCGTTCCGGGGGACCCCCGGCGAGGGGCCCGCGCTTGCCCGTCGCGCTGCGCGACCGGCCTGGTCCTCACCCGGGGCACCCCACCGCGGTAGGAGGGTTGCCGGCCAGCAAGCCGGGGCTTCGCGCTGGCACTCATGACCTGAAACCGACGATAGCGGACAACCGGCGAAAGAAACCAGCCCCGTCTCGTGATCTGAGACAGCGGTCACAAGAAGTGTCCACAAAGGACAGAAAGATCAGGCCCCGGATTCCCCGTGCCAGCGGGCCAGGCGGCCAGCCCGGTCAACCGCCCGGATCCGCCGTTCGGTCGCGTCTCGGTCGGCGGCGGTCGTGACCACCAAAAGCTGGTCTTCGACCTGCAACCGGCTCGTTTTCTGCGGCGTGAAGCCCGTGCCGCCGCGCACCACGAGACTGACCGTCGCACCGGCGGGCAGCCGCAGCTCCGACAGGTACACGCCGTGCAGCTTCGACCCCTTCTGGATGCGCACCTGCAGCAGTTCCGCGCCGAGTTCATCGAGCGGCGCGGAGTCGACCTCGATCTCGTGCGCCTGCGCCGCCTTCGTCAGCCCGAGGATCCGCGCGAGCGGGCTGAGCGTCGCGCCTTGCAGCACGGTGAGTACGATGACGAGCACGAAAACCGCGTCCACGAGCCGTTGCGCGCCGGGCACGCCTTCGGACAGCGGGATCATCGCGAGCACGATCGGCACCGCGCCGCGCAGGCCAGCCCAGGACAGGAACGCCTGGTCTCGCCAGGGCAACCGGAACGGCAGCAGCGACAGGACCACCGACAGCGGTCGGGCGAGCAGCAGCACCACCGCACCCGCGACGAGGCCCGGAATCAGCGCTTCGAGCAGCCGGGTCGGCGACGCGAACAGGCCGAGCAGCACGAACAAGCCGATCTGCGCGAGCCAGCCGAGCCCTTCGGCGAACGACAGGGTGTCCGACCGGTGCGGCAGCTTGGAGTTCCCCAGCACCAGGCCGGCGACGTAGGTGGCGAGCAGGCCGGACGCGTGCGCGAGCTGCCCCGAGGAGTACGCGAGCACGCACACCGCGACCGTGGCGAGCGGATACAGACCGGTGGCCGGGAGCGCGGCCCGGCGCAGCGCCTGCGCGCCCAGCCAGCCGAAGGCGAGGCCGAGCACGAGACCGGTGAGCAGTTCGTAGACCACCAGCAGCGGCAGCGACCAGTCGACCGCCTCGCCGGACGCGAGCACGACGACCGCGATGTAGGCGGGCGCGTCGTTGATGCCGGATTCCAGTTCCAGCGCGCCGACGAGCCGTTTGCCGACCCCGGCGGTGCGCAGCACGGAGAACACCGCCGCGGCGTCGGTGGACGCGAGGACCGCGCCCCACAGCAGGGCGAGCCGCCAGTCGAGGCCGAGCAGCCAGTGCAGGGCCGCGCCGGTGACCGCGATGCTGATCACCACGGCCACTGTGGACAGCAGGATTCCGGGCCCCAGCGAGGGTTTCACCGCGGACCAACGCGTGGTGAGCCCGCCTTCGGTGAGGATCAGGACGAGCGCGGCGAGCCCGAGCGACTGGGTGAGCGCCGGATTGTCGAAGCGGATGCCGAATCCGGCCTCGCCGAGCACGACGCCGATCCCGAGATACAGCAGCAGCGACGGGAATCCGAGCCGGATGGACACCCGCACCGCGACGACCGAGACGACCAGAACCAGCGCGCCGACGCCCAGCACCATGGGAAGCTCGTCCATTCGCCCGCCTCCCTCCCGGTCGCCCGCAGGCGTCCAGAATAGTGAGGCAGTGTCCGGTTCCCGAGCGCGCACCACCGGTGCGGGGGACCACCAACGTGTGTTACGACGCCTCGGCGGCACTCACCGTCGCGAGATCGACACCGAGCGCGGCGAACGGACCCCTCGCGCCCGGCAGCACCCGGACCGCGCGCTGCTGGTCCCGGGTCAGCCATCCAGCTTCGACCGCCCGTTCCAGCACCGCCGCCGGGACCGCGCCGGCGAGGTGCTCGCGCCGCTCTGTCCAATCCAGACAGTCGCGCAGCAGCGGCCGGCGCGGCCGATCCGGCACCGCCACGCCGAGATCGGCCAGCACCTCGCGTCCGGTGTCGGTGAGCGCGAGCCCGTCCGACACGTCGATCAGCCCCCGATCGACCATCCCGTCCCGCAACGCGACCCCGAGCGTCCCCGCCAAATGGTCGTAACAACTGCGCGCGAAGGACAATCGCTGTACCCGCAACGAAGTCCGCAGCCCGGACGGCCGTTTCAGTTCGGCATGCTGCGCCAGATGCTCGATCAACTCCGCGACCCGCGGATTCGCGAGCCGCACGTACGCGTGCCGCCCCTGCTTCACCCGGGCCACGAACCCGGCCTCGGCCAACCGCGTCACGTGCTCGCTGGCCGTCGAGACCGCGATCCGCGCGGCGGCGGCCAGTTCGCCGACCGTCCAGGCGCGGCCGTCGAGCAGCGCGAGGCACATGGTCGCGCGGCTCGGATCGGCGAGCACGGCGGCGACTTCGGCCAGTGCGACGGTTTCCATGCTCCTACGGTAGAGCGGCGATGCTTCGGCCGCGGCCGAACTGTGCCGCTACAGCGCGTCGAGGAACTTCGCGCCCAGCGAGACGGCCGGTTTGGAGTCGTTGGCCCCTTCAAGGAAGACCGCGAACGCCAAGTCTCCGCGGTAGCCGACGAACCAGCCGTGCGCCTCGGCACCGTCGCCGAACTGCGCGGTGCCGGTCTTGCCGAACACCGAGCCGGAGTGCGACAGCCCGGTCGCCGTGCCGCCGGTGACGACCTCGCGCATCATCCCGCGCAACGCCGACAGCACCGAGCCGGGCGGCGGGGTGTAGCCGGTGTTGACCTTGGTGCCGTCCGCCCACAGCCGCGGCACGACCGCGCGCCCGGACGCCGCGGTCGCCGCCATCACCGCCGCTCCCATCGGGCTGACCTGCACCTTTCCTTGCCCGATGCCGTCCTCGACCTGCTCGTCCGCGTTCGCCGCGGGATCGACGCGGCCCAGCTCGGTGGACAGGCCGCTGATCCCGAAGTCGGCGTTGAGGCCGAACTGGGTGGCCGCCTTCGCGAGCCCGTCGGCGGGCAGCTGCGACGCGAGCCGGGCGAACGTGGTGTTGCAGGACTTCGCGAACGCCTTGTGCACGGTGGTCGTGCCGAGGTCGAAACCCTCGTTGGAGAGCGTGCGGGTGCCGATCCGGTCGGTCAGCGGGCACGGAACCGAGGAATCCGGCGTGACCAGCCCCGCTTCCAGCGCCGCGGTCGCGGTGACGATCTTGAACGTCGAGCCCGGCGCGTACTGGCCGCTGAACGCCGACGCCGCGTTGGTCACGTTGCTGTTCTGCGCCACCGCGAGCACATCGCCGGAAGACGGCTGGATCGCGACGAGGACCGCCTTGCCGCGATACCCGTCCACCGCTGCCTGAGCCGCGTTCTGGGTCGCGAGGCTGAGCCCAGCGGCGGCCGGTTTGTGGTCGCCTTCCGGGTTTCCGAAGAGCGTCTCCTGGCTCTTGCCCGACGCGTCCACGCGCTCGACCGCGAAGGCTTCGGACGCCTGCCCGTGCCCGGTGAGCGCCGAACGGAGCAGCGGGAACGCCTTGTCGTCAACCAGTTTCAGCCCGCCGCTGCCGGAGACGACGAGCGGTTTGCCGTCGCGGTCGACCACGGCCGGAACGTCCGAGGACGCGATCGCCAGCCGCTGCCCGGCGACGAGCTTGGGGTGCAGCACCGTCGGCGCCCAGTGGACCCGCCATTTGCCCTGCGCCTGGACGAGGCCGAGGCTGCCTTCGTACGTCCACGTGCGGCCGGGGCCGAGATTCCAGGTGATGGTGTAGGCCGCCGTGGCCTTGTCGCCCTGCGCCGCGCCGACGTCGCCGAGCTTGGCGGTCAGCTGCGTGGGCCGAAGCGTCGCCCACGCGTCTTGCAGCGCGGAAGAGGCGTCCGTCGGAGCATCGGTGGCCTTGCTGGCGGTGTCGGCGTCTTTCGCGCCGAAGGCGACCAGATACTCGCGGGCCGCTGACGTCGGGTCGTTGGGCTGCGCGGCGGTCGACGCAGGCTCCGAACCTGACGAGGCCGCCGTCGATCCCCCGCTGTTGAGCAGCACGAGCGCTGCCACCACGATCCCGATCACGGCCAGCGCGCCGCCGATCAGCACGCCCTTCTTTCCGGCAGGACTCACCGTCGCATCCCCCTCGCCCCACGCGGTCCGCCCGCGTCCCTGGCTCAGCTTGCCCATCGCTGAACGGAACCGGGCGTTACCTCGGGGAACGCGACAAATTCGTGATCAATGCCGGGCTGTATAGGTCGTTATACAGTCTGGTCGGCCTTCCGGCGGGCGCGCTGCCACCAGATCCCGACCACGACCAGCACCGCGACCAGGATTCCCGAGCTGATCAGCTGGATTCTGGCGTCGTGGTCGCCGAGCATCACCACCAAGATGGCCACCATCGCGACAAGGGTGACCCAGGTCAGATACGGGAAGCCCCACATCCGCACAGTGAGGCTCTCCGGCGCGGTGCGCTCCAGCTGACGGCGCACTCGCAACTGGGTGCACGCCACCAAAATCCACACGATCAGCAGCACCGAGCCGACCGCGTTCAGCAGGTATTGGAAGACGGTGTCCGGCCACAGCGCGTTGAGGGCCACGGCCACGAAGCCGAACAACACCGAAGCCGCGACGGCGAAGACGGGCACGCCGCTTCGGTCCACTTTGGTCAGTGCGCGCGGGGCGTGTCCGCGTTGGGCCAGCGAGTACACCATGCGCGCCGCGCCGTACATGTTGGTGTTCAGCGTGGACAGCAGGGCGAACAGGATGACGACGTTCATGATCTGCCCGGTCGCCGGGATCCCGATGCGTTCGAGCACCGCGGCGAACGGGCTCTGTCCGGCCTGGACGCTCGTCCACGGCAGGAGCGAGACGATGACCAGCATGGAACCGACGTAGAACACCGAAATCCGCACGACCGCGTTGCGCACCGCCCTGCCGACGGCGTGCGCGGGATCGTCGGACTCCGCGGCGGCGATGGTCACCACTTCCAGGCCGCCGAAGGTGAAGACGACGGCGAGCAATCCGGTGCCGACGCCCTGCCACCCGTTGGGCAGCAGGCCGCCGTGGCCGAGGAGATTGTCGGTGCCGACGAAGGAAGTACCCGGAAGCACGCCGAGGAACGCGAGCACGCCGAGGACCAGGAAGGCCACCACCGCGACGACCTTGATCAGCGCCAGCCAGAACTCGAGCTCGCCGAACCGGGACACCGCGGTGAAGTTGATCGCGGTCAGCACCGCCATGAAGATCAGGACCAGCACCCACTGCGGAATGCCCGGCAGCCAGCTGTTGACGATGATCGCGGCCGCGGTCGCCTCGACGGCGAGCACGACGACGAGCGCGGCCCAGTACAGCCAGCCGATGGCGAACCCGGCCCACGGCCCGAACGCGCGCTCGGCGTGCACCGAAAACGACCCGCTGGCCGGGATCGCGGCGGCCATTTCCGCCATCATGCGCATGACCAGCATCGCCAGCGTGCCCGCGAGCACGAAGGACAGCACGATTCCGGGCCCGGCGAGCTTGATCCCGACGCCGGAGCTGACGAACAATCCCGAACCGATCACGCCGCCCATCGCGAGCATGGCGAGGTGCCGCTGGCGCAAGCCGGCGGCCAGCCCCTGGGCGGCCGGTTCGGCGGCGGCTTCTGAAGTCATGGGAAATCCCTAGCAGACGCTTCCCCGCGCGGCGCAGCTCGGTCGTCCGTCAGACGGAGGCACGGCTGGGCCGATGGCGCGCCTCGATCGGCCAGTTCGCCCGCGCCTGCCCGACGTCCGTGAGGGGAACCCTGGGGGAATCAGAGTCCCTCAGGGTTCCCCTCACGGACCTGGGCCTGCCCGATCGCGGCCAGCACGGCGTCGAACTCTTCGCTTATGCCGTCAGGGCGCGGGCGCTTACGCCTTCGCGACCGCCACGCGGACCTTCACGCCCTCGCCGACCGTGCCGTCGAAGCCCTCGGCCACCTCGCCGTAGGACACCGACGTCGCGAGCGTTTCGGAGGCCACGAACTCCTCGTGCTTGCGCACCGCGTCCGCCACCTCGCCGGGAGCGTCCACGGTCAGCGAGATCCGGTCCCCGACGTCGAGACCGGCCTCGCGGCGGGCCTGCTGCACGACGCGGACCAGGTCGCGGGCAAGGCCCTCGGCCGCCAGGTCCTCGGTGACCTCGGTGTCCAGCACGACCAGACCGGCCCCGCCGGGCAGCTCGGCCGCCGCGCCGCCGCCGGCCGCCACCAGGCGCCGGTCGTACTCGCCCTCGACCAGTTCGACGCCCGCCGCCACGACCGCGCCGGAGGCGTTCGTCGTCCAGTCGCCCGCCTTGACCGCCTTGATCACCTGCTGCACGGCCTTGCCCAGCCGCGGCCCGGCCGCCCGCGCGTTCACCGCGACCTCGAACGTGCCGTGCGCCGCGACGTCGGCGGTCAGCTCCACCGACTTCACGTTCACCTCGTCCCGCAGGATCTCGGTGAACCCGCGCAGCGGCTCGACGTCCTCGGCCGCGACGACGAGCTTCGCCAGCGGCAGCCGCACCCGCAGCTTGTTCGCCTTGCGCAGCGCCAGCGCCGACGACGCCACCTGCCGCACCTTGTCCATCGCGGTCACCAGCGCGGCGTCGGCGGGCAGGTCGAGCGCGTTCGGCCAGTCGGTCAGGTGCACCGAACGGCCGCCGGTCAGCCCGCGCCACACCGTTTCCGTGGTGAGCGGCAGCAGCGGCGCGATGACCCGGCAGGTCACCTCCAGCACCGTGTGCAGCGTGTCGATCGCGTCCTGCTCGCCCGCCCAGAAGCGGTCGCGCGAACGGCGGACGTACCAGTTCGTCAGCACTTCCAGGAAGTCCCGCACGGTCTGGCAGGCGCCCGCGATGTCGTAACCGTCCATCGCGGACTCGACGTCGGTGACGAGCTCGTGCGTTTTCGCCAGCACGTACCGGTCGAGCAGGTGCGTGGAATCCGTGCGCCACTGCCCCTGCTTGCCTTCGGCATTCGCATACAGGGCAAGGAAATAGTACGAGTTCCACAGCGGCAGCACGGCCTGGCGGACGGCGTCGCGGATCCCCCGGTCGGTGACGACGAGGTTGCCGCCGCGCAGGATCGGGCTCGCCATGAGGTACCACCGCATGGCGTCGGACCCGTCGCGGTCGAAGACCTCGTTGACGTCCGGGTAGTTCCGCAGCGACTTCGACATCTTCTGGCCGTCGGAGCCGAGCACGATGCCGTGCGACACGCAGGTGCGGAACGCGGGCCGGTCGAACAGCGCGGTCGCGAGCACGTGCAGCAGGTAGAACCAGCCGCGGGTCTGCCCGATGTACTCGACGATGAAATCGCTCGGGTAGTGGTGCTCGAACCAGTCGGCGTTCTCGAACGGGTAGTGCACCTGGGCGTACGGCATCGACCCGGAGTCGAACCACACGTCGAGCACGTCCGGCACGCGGCGCATGGTGGAGCGGCCGGTCGGGTCGTCCGGGTTCGGCCGGGTCAGCTCGTCGATGTAGGGCCGGTGCAGGTTGTCGAGCCGCACGCCGAAGTCGGCCTCCAGCTCGTCCAGCGAGCCGTAGACGTCGATCCGCGGGTAGGCCGGGTCGTCGCTGCGCCAGACCGGGATCGGCGTGCCGAAGTAGCGGTTGCGGGAGATCGACCAGTCGATGGCGTTCTCCAGCCACTTGCCGAACTGGCCGTCCTTGACGTTCTCCGGGTACCAGGTGATCTGCTGGTTCAGCTCGACCATCCGGTCCTTGAACTGCGTCACCGCGACGAACCACGACGACACCGCGCGGTAGATCAGCGGGTTCCGGCAGCGCCAGCAGTGCGGGTACGAGTGGTCGTAGGTCTCGTGCCGCAGCAGCACCGCGCCCTGGCGCGCCGCGCCGCCGGTGCCGTTCTTGAGGTCCTTCACGATGTTCGGGTTCGCGTCGAACACCTGCTGCCCGGCGTAGTCCGGCACGGTGTCGTCGAACTTGCCGTGGTCGTCCACCGGCGTCACCGGGGCGATCCCGGCCGCGTCGGTCACCACCTTGTCCTCGGCGCCGTAGGCGGGCGCGATGTGCACGACGCCGGTGCCGTCTTCGGTGGTGACGTAGTCCGCGGACAGGACACGGTGCGCGTTCTCCGTGCCCACGAAGTACGGAAACGGCGGCGCGTAACGGGATCCGAGCAACTGCTCGCCGGTGTAGCGCGCGACGACGGCCGGTTCCTCGCCCAGTTCGCGGGCGTACGCGGCCACGCGCTCCTCGGCGAGCAGGTACCGCTTGCCGTCGCTTTCCACCACGACGTACTGCACCTCGGGGTGCACCGCGGTCGCGAGGTTGGACGGCAGCGTCCACGGCGTCGTGGTCCAGATCAGCAGATAGGTGCCGTCGAGCTCGTTGTCGTTGCCCTCCAGGCGGAAACCGACCGTGACGGCCGGGTCCTGGCGGTTGCGGTAGACGTCGGCGTCCATGCCCAGCTCGTGGTTGGACAGCGGCGTCGCGTCGCGCCAGCAGTAGGGCAGGACGCGGTAGCCCTCGTAGACGAGTCCCTTGTCCCACAACCGTTTGAACGCCCAGAGCACCGACTCCATGTAGGTGACGTCGAGCGTTTTGTAGTCGTTGTCGAAGTCGACCCAGCGGGCCTGGCGGGTGACGTACTCGCGCCATTCGTCGGTGTAGCGCAGCACGGATTCGCGCGAAGCCTCGTTGAACTTCGCGATGCCCATCTCTTCGATCTCGTGCGTCTCGGTGATCCCGAGCTGCCGCATCGCCTCGAGTTCGGCGGGCAGGCCGTGGGTGTCCCAGCCGAACCGCCGCTCGACGTGCTTGCCCTTCATCGTCTGGTAGCGCGGGACGATGTCCTTGACGTACCCGGTGAGCAGGTGCCCGTAGTGCGGGAGGCCGTTGGCGAAGGGCGGGCCGTCGTAGAAGACGTACTCGTTGTCGCCGTTCGTGCCCTCGGGACGGGCGTCGACGGTCGCCTGGAAGGTCCGGTCGCTCTCCCAGTACGCGAGGACGCTCTCCTCCAGCGCGGGGAACGACGGCTGGGACGGGACCGTGGTCTCTCCGCCCGGCGAAGCCTGGGGGTACATCCGGGTGCTCCTCGCATTCGTCGCTCGTACGGGCGACCGGCGGCCGCCCACACGGGGACGAGACGCTCGCGCGTCACGCGGTACCACCCCGCTTGCCCGGCACGCTGCTCCCGGGCCACTCGTTCGCACGGCTGTCACGGGCCGCACCCGTCCGGTTCTACTGCGGGCGGCGAGCGCCCGGTTCTTCCGGAGGCTCCCCGGTGATAGCCGGATCGACGCCTTGCTGACTCCAGATTAACCCGTCGCCGCAACTCGCTTTCGGCCTGCCCCGGCGGTGCTCGCCCGCGGCCGGGGCCGGCTCGCGAAAACCGATGTCACGCACCGGGTTCCGCCGATACGGTAACGACCGGGCGCGCACGGCGGATGTGCCGGGCAGATCTCCCTTCCCGCCACAGCACAGGAGTCGAGCACGGGTGAACCGTAGTTTCCAGGTGGATCTTCGCGGGGTCGTCGACCTGCTGAGCCAGCACCTTTATTCCAGTCCGCGCGTGTACGTGCGGGAACTGCTCCAGAACGCCGTGGACGCGGTCACCGCGCGAAAGGCGGCCGACGCCGCCGCGCCCGCCGCGATCGCGATCGACGTCGGCGACGGGACGCTGCGGATCACCGACACCGGCATCGGCCTGACCGAGGCGCAGGTGCACGAACTGCTCGCGACGATCGGCCGCAGCTCCAAACGGGACGAACTCGGCTACGGCAGGCGGGATTTCCTCGGCCAGTTCGGGATCGGGCTGCTGTCCGCGTTCCTGGTCGCCGACGAGACCCGCGTCGTCACCCGCTCCGCGACCGGCGCTCCCGCCGTCTCGTGGACCGGCCGCGCGGACGGCACCTACGCCGTCGGGCCCGGCGAACGGGACACGATCGGCACCACCGTCACCCTCACCGCGCGCCGCGGCTCCGAGCAGTGGTTCGTGCCGGCGACGGTCGTCGATCTCGCGACGCTGTACGGCTCGATGCTGCCGTTCGAAATCACCGTGAACGGCAAGGCGATCAGCGGCGACGGCGTCCCGTGGCAGGCCGATGAACGCTCCCCCGGGCACCGATCCGCGGACCTCGTCGGTTACGCGCAGGAGGTGCTCGGCTTCACTCCGTTCGACATCGTCGACCTCGACGTGCCGGAGGCCGGGCTGACCGGCGTCGCCTACGTGCTGCCGTTCCCGGCGAACCCGGCCGAGCAAGCCGGGCATCGCGTGTACCTCAAGCGGATGCTGCTCGCGGAGAACGCGCCCGGGCTGCTGCCGGACTGGGCGTTCTTCGCCCGCTGCGTCGTGGACACCGGTGAGCTGCGGCCCACCGCGAGCCGCGAGGCGCTGTATGACGACGATCAGCTCGCCGCGACCCGCGAAGCGCTCGGCGAGCAGCTGCGCGGCTGGCTCGTCGGGCTCTCGGCGACGAGTCCGCAGCGGCTGAACCAGTTCCTCAAGATCCATCACCTCGGCGTCAAAGCGCTCGCGGTGCACGACGACGACATGCTGCGGCTGGTCGACGAGTGGTGGCCGCTGGAAACGAACGTCGGCCGGATGACGCTCGCCGAGTTCCGCGCGCGCTACGGCGTGCTCCGCTACTGCGCGACCGCCGACGAATTCGACCAGCTGGCCGGTGTCGCGGCCGCGCAGAACCTGCCGGTGATCAACGGCGGCTACACCTACGACAGCGAACTCGTCGAACGCGTCCGCGCGCTCGAACCGGAGGTGCGCGTCGACCGGCTCGACCCGAGCGACCTCACCACCTCCTTCGCCGACCTCGACCCGGACACCGCCCTGGCGGTCCGTCCGTTCGCCGCGGCCGCGCAACGCTGCGTCGACCGGCTCGGCTGCGAGGTGGTGCTGCGCGAGTTCGAGCCCGCGTCGCTCCCGGTGCTCTATCTCGTCGACCGCGCCGCCGCGTTCGCCGGCGAACTGCGCGCGACCAAGGAGACCGTCGACGAGCTGTGGGCCGGGGTGCTCTCGGCCTTCGAAAAGCCGGAACGGGACCGCCCGCAGCTCGTGCTCAACTACCGGAACCCGTTGGTGCGGCGCATTTCCCGGCTGGAGAACGCGGAACTGACGGCGCTGGCCGTCGAATCCCTCTACGGACAGGCGCTGCTGCTCGGCAGGCACCCGCTCCGGCCCGCCGACTCCGCGCTGCTCAACCGGGCCTTCCTCGGCCTTCTCGACCACGCCGTCCCGAACCGGGAGAACTGATGACCGCACCGACCGAACAGGACCTGTGGAGCCGGCTGGGGTCGGCCAGGGCGCTCCCCTTCGGCAAGGGCCAGATCGCCGCGACGGAGAGCCTGGTCCGGACCGCCGACGCCGAGGGCATGGCGGACCTGCAGTACGCCGCCCGGCTCTCGCTCGTCCGCGCGTACACGAACGGCGGCGAGCCGGCGAAGTCGTTCGTGCCGTTCGCCTGGTGCCTCGCCAAGCACGACAAGGGCGAGGGCAACGAAGGGTGGGACTACCTCCTCTTCTGGTCGTTCAAATCCATCGTCGCGTCGCTGACCGATTTCCCCGAGGTGCCGCTGGACCGCACGTACGCCGTGCTCGACGACATGGAGCGCAGGTACCGGGCGGCCGGGTACACGATGAACCCGGTGCACCAGCACCGGCAGATCGTGGCGCGGCACGTCGGCGACCACGAAACGGCCGTCGAGCAGTACCGGCTCTGGCACGCGGCTCCGCGCGGCGAGATGTCGGACTGCGTCGGCTGCGAGCCGTCCGGCAAGGTCGGCCATCTCAGCCGCTACGGCCGGTTCGAGGAGGCCGTCGCGGTCGCCGAACCGGTGCTCGGCGGCACGCTCGCGTGCAGCGAGCAGCCGAAGTGGATCCTCTCGAAGCTGCTGCTTCCGTTCGTCCGCACCGGACGGCTGGACGAGGCGGCGCGGGCGCATCGGCAGGTGTACCGCACGATCCGGCACAACCGGCTGGACCTGGACCTCATCCCGCGCCACCTCGAGTTCTGCGCCCGCACCGGGAACCACGTGCGCGGGCTGGAAATCCTCGAACGGCATCTCGGCTGGCTCGGCGAGGCACCCTCCCCGTACGTCGAGATGGAGTTCTGCGCGGCCGCGGCGCTGAACCTGCGGCTGGTCGCCGATTCCGGGCACGGCGGCACGACCGTGCGGCGGCCCGACGGCGAGGTTTCCGTCCAGGCACTGCACGACGAGCTTTCCGAACGCGCACTGGGCATCGCGGCCCGCTTCGACGCCCGGAACGGGACCGGCGAGCAGAGCGACCTGATCCGCGCCGTCCTCGCCGCCGAGCCGATCGTGGACCGACTGCCGCTGTCCTCGACCAGCCCGCGTCCTGTTTCCCCGCCGCCGGAGTCCGCCGCACCGTCCCTTCCGGACACTCCCGAAGAGCTGGCCGGCCTCGCCGAGCAACACATCCGGCGCAGTGAAGACAAAGCTGCCGAAGCTGTCTGGGCGAAATTCGACGAGCTGTGCCCGGAACCGGCCGGATCGCTGCTCGCCCGGCGGCTGTCCGGATCCGCGAGTTCGTCCGTGGACGCCGACCCCGAAGCCGCCGAGCGCGATTGGCTGCGCGCGGCCGAACTGTTCGCGGCCGAGGGTGCCGAGGTCGCCCGGCACGCCGCGGCGAGCAAGGCCGGGCTCGCGCGTCTCGAACGGGGCGAACCCGAAGCCGCCCTCGCCGCTCTCTCCGGCGCGGCGGAGGCGCTCGCCGGGCTCGGCGACCAGGAACAGCACGTCCGCGCGCTGCTGCGGTGGTCCATGGCGTTCGCCGTGACCGACGACCTCGACGCCGCGTTCGAGATTCTCGGCCGCGCCGACGCAGCCGCCACCGAGATACCCGCTGACCTGACCGCCCGGCTTTTGCTGCTGCGCGGCGAACTCACCGCTCGCAGCGGCCGCCTGGACGAGGCACGCGAACCGGTCGGACGCGCGGCGGAGCTGTTCGCCGAGGCCGGGTTCGCCGATCAGGAGGCGCATGCCCGGCTCATGGCCGGACGGATGACCGCCGCGACCGGCGACCTCGAGGCGGCTTACGCCACGGTGCGGCGCGCCGAGTCCGCCGTCGCCCCGGGCCTGCGCGCCCAGGTGCGGCACACCCTCGGGTTGCTCGCGTCCGACCTCGACCTGCTGGAGGAGGCGGTGGACCACTGCCGCAGCGAGGTCGCCGACCTGACCGAGGCCGGGGACGTGGCCGGTGCCGCACTCGCCCAGCTAGGGCTGGCCGCCGCGGCCGGACGCGCCGGAGACGCGCTGACCGCCGCCGACGCTGCCGAGGCCGCCATCGAGGTCCTGGAGAAGGACGGCGACGAGGACGAACTGGCCAGAGCGCGCTTCCTGCTCGCCGGGGCGCACCGCACGCTCGACCAGCGGGATCCGGCGCTGGTCCTGCTGGAGCAGGTGCTCGGGCATTTCGCCGCGGCGGGCAATGAGCCCGCGGCCGGACAGGCGGCCGAGACCATCGGCGACATCCTCGACGAACTCGACCGCGACGGCGAGGCCGCCGAGTCCTACCAGCGCGCCGCGGAGCACTTCAGGACGGCCGAAATCCCGGTCGACACCGTGCGCAACCTCCGCCAGGCAGCGTTGTCGTGGCAGTGGGCGAAGGAATCGGACCAGGCCTTCTCGGTGCTGGCCGAAGCGGAAAAGAGCGCCGCGGACCTCGAAGGCGACGAGCCGCCGGTCCTCTGGGAACGAGCCATGGTCGCCTTGAACGGCGGCAAGCTGCTGGCTTTCGCGGAACAGCCTGAACAGGCGCTGCCCCGGGCGACCGCGGCCGTCGAACTGTTCCTGGCCCTCGGCGCGACCACCGAGGCCGCGATCGCCGCGAGCCTGCGGGCCCGGCTGCTGGTCGAGCTGGGCCGCCCCGCCGAAGCGCGAACCGCGACGCAGGCCGCGATCGACGGCCTGCCACCGGAGGCGACGGAGCAGATCGAGCGGCTCGAAGACCTGCTGGCGGAGCTGGACGCGGAGTAAACGAGCTCCGTCGGGCCCGCGGGTTTTCCCGTGGGCCCGACGGCGACTCAGCGCGTCGGCTCTAGCCGCTTGACTCGAACCCGCTGCACCGTCACCACCGCGAGCACCGCGGCCGCAAGCCACAGCCCGGCCGAGACAAACCCGAGCAAGTGCAGGCCGTGCAGAAACGACCCCTGCGCCGCCGGTTCTCCCGCCACCGCACCGAAAACCGCCACGCCGAGCGCACCGCCCGCCTGTCGCGCCGCGTTGTTGATTCCGCCCGCGATGCCCGCGCGCTCCCCCGGCGCGTCGGCGACCGCGGCGGTCACCACCGCGGCGGTCAGCAGTCCCATCCCGACGCTGAGCACGAACAGCGTCGGCAGCAGCGTCCAATACCCGGTGCCGGGGCCGATCCGCAGCAGGTTCAGCATCGCCGCCACGCCGAGCAGGAGCCCGGCCACGATCTGCGGGCGCGGGCCGAACCTCGCGGTGAGCCGTCCGGAGACCGGGCCGAGCAGGACCATCGGGACGAACATCGGCACAACGGCGACGGCAGCGGCGATCGGGTCCGCGTGGAGCACGTCCTGCAAGTAGAGCGTGAACACCAGCACCGAACCCAGGCCGACGAAGTTCATCGCCGCGGACACCAGGTTCGCCCCCGCCGTCTGCCGGGACCGCAGCAGCGACAACGGCAGCATCGGTGCCGCAGAATGCCGTTCCACCACCACGAGCGCCACGGCCGCCGCCACCGCGAGCAACCCGACCCACGGCGTCTTCGCGATCACCGCGTACACGCCGGAGCCGAGCGCCAAGGCCGCGGTCGCCGCCCCGGGAACGTCCACGCGGCCCGGTTTCCGGACGTCCGGCGGCACCAACCGCCGGGTCGCGACGGCCGCCGCGGCGACGATCGGGACGTTCAGCCAGAACACCGGCCGCCACCCGGCCGTCTGCACGAGAAGCCCGCCCAGCAACGGCCCCGCAGGCAAAGCCAGCGCCGAAATCCCAGCCCAGATCCCCAGCGCCCGGGCGCGTTCCGTGCGACCGGGGAACGTCCCGGTAATCACCGCCATCGTGCCCGGCAGCAGCAACGCCGCTCCCACGCCTTGCACCGCTCGAGCCGCGACCAGCCAACCCGCCGACTGCGCCAGCCCGCACGCCGCCGAAGCAGCCCCGAAAACGCCCAGCCCGGCCAGCACCACGCCGCGGTGCCCGAGGACGTCGCCGAGCGCTCCCCCGGTCAGCAGCAACGCGGCGAGCACGACTGAATAGCCGACCACGACCCACTGCAGCTGCGGGACGTCCGCGTGCAGTTCGCTGCCGAGGGTGGGGAGGGCGACGTTGACGACAGTGACGTCGAGCTGCACCAGGAACATCCCGGCGCACATGGTGAACAAGATCGCGGTGCGCATGGGTCCAGCAGACACCGGGAACGCTTCCGTCGCGGTGGAAGTGTGCCGGGGGCATGCTGGAGGCATGGAAGGAGACGCCGACATCGCGCGCACCGCCGCCCTGTTCGCCGATCCGGCGCGGGTCCGCGTGCTGATGGCCCTCGCGGACGGCCGGTCGCTGGCCGCGTCCGTGCTGGCCGGCGAAGCGGGCCTGACCGCGCAGGGCGTGAGCGCGCACCTGTCGAAACTGCTGGCGGCAGGCTTGGTGACCGCGGAAAAGTCCGGCAGGCACCGGTTTTACCGCATCGCCGGAGCGGCCCCGGATCTGCTGGAGGCGCTGGCCCGGCATTCCCCGCCGCGGCCGGTCCGTTCACTGCGGGAAGGCACCCGCGCGGAAGCGTTGCGCACGGCGAGATTGTGCTACGACCACGTCGCCGGGCGGCTCGGCGTGACCGTCACGGCGGCGTTGCTCGACCGCGGCGCACTGGCCACTGTGGATGGTGACCCGACCACTCAGCGACGTTCCGGGGACCGGATTTCCTCGCAACTGCAAGAACATCCGTACGTGCTGGGACCTGCCGCCGACGAGGTGTTCGCCGCGTTAGGCGTGAATGTCGAGGCAGCCGCGGAGAGCCGTCGTCCGCTGCTGCGGTTCTGTCTGGATTGGACGGAGCAGCGCCATCACCTGGCTGGAGCACTGGGCGCGGCGGTCACACGACAGTTCATGGACGCCGGGTGGCTCCGGTCGCGCGCGAAGGCGCATCGAGCGGTGCAGCTCACCGAGACTGGCGCGCGGGTGTTGGAAGACGTGCTGGGAGTCAGCGGTGCGCCGCGGCAAGCACCGCGTCCGGACCGCACCGCGCACACGGCGTGAAGCCCAGCTGCCGTGCCTCGCCGACGCCGATCGGGATGGTGTCGCGGCCGGACAGCCAGCCGCAGTCCACCAGGTGATAGCGCGGGTACTCGTCGACGACCACGACCTCGTCCTCGAGTTCCTTGACCACCTCGAGGTCCTCCGGCGCGGTCTCCTCCACGCCGGGCGGAGTGTCGCGCACCGCCTTGGCTTCGGATTTGGGCTCGCCTTCCGAAGCGGGCTTCTCGGCCTTCGGCTCCGGCACGTCCGCCGGATCGCCCAGCTCTCCCGTCGCGGGGAGCAGCGCGGTCTGCTCGGCGTCCTCCTCGACCGGGGCCGCCTCGGCCTTGTCCTTCTCCTCCGCCGAATCCGAATCCGTGTCGGCGTCCGAATCGGTCTCGGAGTCCGCGGCATCGTCGGCGTCCGCGCGCTTGCGCCGGCGCAGCCAGTCGACGAGCAGAAGCAGCCCGGCGAGGACCGAGAGGCCGATGGAAACCCAGGCCCACAGCGAGGTGCCCGTGATGAGCGCCGTGACGAGCAGCCCGAGAGCCGCCAGCACCAGAAGAAGGACGATGTAGAGCACGCTGAATTACAACACGGGCCGCCCGTTTTCCCGCTGCGACCCGCCCACGCGGTGTACCCCGCCGGTTCCCCACCGTGGCGGCTACCGGATCCGGACATGCCGAAACCCCGCCGGGTCGGAAGGTCATCCGGCGGGGTGCGTACGGCGGTGGGTCAGCCTGCCTCGGCGCGCGGGCCGAACGAGTAGCCCTGACCGCTGGTTCCGGTCGAGGACTGGCTCGAACCCGAGGAAGCCGACGCCGGGGCCGCGGAGCCTCGGTCGTCGAGCTCGCGCAGCTGGGACTCGAGGAAGCCGCGCAGCCGGGTGCGGTATTCGCGCTCGATCGTGCGGAGTTCCTCGATCTTCTTGCCCAGAGCGCCCTTTTCGGCGTTCAGGTTGTTCATCGTCTCGGTGTACTTGCGCTGCGACTCGCGTTCCATGGTGGTCGCCTTGTCGCGCGCCTGGCGCTCCAGCGTCTCGGCGCGCGTGCGCGCGTCGTTCAGCATCGTCTCGGCGCGGGTGCGCGCCTCGTTCACCATCGAGTCGGACTTCGCCCGGGCGTCGGACAGCAGCTGCTCGGACTTGGTCCGCGCCTCCGCCAGCATCCCGTCGGACTCGGTCTTCGCCTCGGCGGTGAGCCGGTCGGCCATTTCCTGCGCCAGGCCGAGGACCTTGGCGGCCTGCACGTTCGGCTCCCCGCTGTCGGGAACCATCGAGTGCGCCTGGGTCTGCTCCATCGCCGACGGAGCGGGCGGAACCGGGGCGAGCCGCCGCGACGGCTCGGGGTCGCGGCCCGGCGGCGGGCCGGCGACCTTCGCGTTCTCGAGCTCGGAGCGGGTCGACTCCAGCTCGGCGTCGAGCTGCTCCACCTGCTGCCGCAGCTCGTTGTTGTCCTCGATCAACCGGGCAAGCTCGGTCTCCACCAGGTCGAGGAACGCGTCCACCTCGTCCTCGTTGTAGCCCCTCTTGCCGATGGGCGGCTTGCTGAACGCGACGTTATGCACGTCAGCGGGGGTCAACGACATCAGATCACCTCACGCACTCCATGGCCTGCAGGACACACCCGGGTTTTCCCCGATCACCTGGGTGTCAGTTGCATCGCGAAGAACACAACCAACAGCAGCACCATAATCGACAAGTCCAGTCCTACGCCGCCGATCCGGACCATCGGAATGATCCTGCGGAACAACCGCACCGGCGGGTCGGTCACTGTGTAGATGGTCTCGAGCGTCACCGCAACCCCTCCGGCGGGACGCCATTCCCGTGCGAAAGTCCGCACGAGCTCGACCACGATCCGGGCCGTGAGCAGCAGCCAGAAGGCAAACAGCACGTACCAGATCGCAAGCCACACAGCATTCACGGCGACCACTCTAGCGGGGGACGGCCGAGTTGGGCGCGACCAGCCGCGCTGAGGGCGACATAGTCGACAAAATCACGTCTGGCTGCGCCCAGCGGTCCGGCCGTGTTCACCCGCGCAGGAACAATCCGCCCTCGGCGATCCGCCTGCGGTCCTCGGCGGTCACGTCCACGTCGGGCGGTGAGAGAAGGAACACCTTGTTGGTGACCTTGTCCATCGAACCCCGCACGGCGAACGCCAGCCCCGCCGCGAAGTCCACGATCCGCTTGGCGTCCGCGTTCTCCATCTCGGTGAGGTTGATGATCACCGGAATGCCCTCGCGGTAGTGCTCGCCGATCGCCCGCGCCTCGATGTAGCTCGTCGGGTGCAGCGTCGTGATCCGGCTGAGCGGGTCCCGCGCCGGCGCGGCGACCGGTTCGGCGACCGGCCGCAGCCGGGCGACCGGCTCCGGCTGGCGGTCCACGGCGAGCGCGCCGTGGGTGGACGGCTCGGCCGCCATCGCCCGCGACCGCACGCGCGCGGCGGGCTCGTCGTAGCTCTCTTCGACGTCGCGGTAACGCGCCCGGGTCCGGGCCGGCGGCTGGTCGTAGCCGTCGTCGTACTCGTCGTAACCGTCGTCGTAGCCGTCTTCGTCCGCGGGCACCATCCCGAAGTAGGCCTTCAGCTTCTGCAGCGCGCTCATAGCCTCTCCCTAGCCCTTGCCGCTCCCGCACCGTTGTGCCCCGCCCGGCCGGACACGAAACGTGACCACCGGGCGGACTCCCTACGGCGAGGCTAAACCGCGCCCGCCGAGCAACGCGGTTCCGACACGCACACACGTCGAGCCGTGCCGGATCGCCTGGTCCAGATCATGGCTCATTCCGGCGGACACGTCAGCGGCTTCCGGATACCGGGCGCGAACTCTTTCCGCCGCGCGGGACAGCCGGGCAAAAGCAGTGCCCGGGTCCTCCCCTAACGGGGCCACAGCCATCACGCCTCGCAACCGCAGCTCCCCCGTGTGGGCGATGCGGTCGGCGAGCGCGTCGACGTCTTCCAGCAGGGTTCCGCCGCGCGCGACATCGCCGTCGAGGCTCACCTGGACCAATACGTCGAGCGGTCCGGTCCGTTCCCCGGCTTCCCGCGCGGCGGCGACCGCGCGGGCGAGCGCGTCGGCGAGCCGCACCGAGTCGACCGACTGCACCTCGGCCGCCCAGCGCACCACCGAACGCGCCTTGTTGCGCTGCAGCCGCCCGACCATGTGCCAGCGCGGCGCGACGTCCGGACGCAGTTCGGCGACCTCGGCCGCCTTCGGACCGGCTTCCTGGTCGCGGTTTTCGGCGAGGTTCAGCAGCCCGAGGTCGGTCAGCAGCGCGGCGTCGGTCGCCGGGAACGTCTTGGTGACGCCCAGCAGCCGCACCTCGTCGCGGGACCGCCCGGCCGCGGCGCAGGCGTTCGCGATGCGCTCCTCGACCGCTGCCAGCGACGCCGCCAGCTCCGCCCGCCGCTCCTCGGTCACGCCTTCTCCTCTTCCAGCCAGGTGATGCCGGCGATCCGGCCGGTGGTGCCGTCGCGGCGGAAGCTGAACAGCGTCTTGTCCTCCGCCGTGCACCGCGGATCCGCGCCAACCCGCCCGACGCCCAGGTCGGCCAGCTGCTGCCAGAGCCCCGCGCGCAGGTCCAGACCGGTGGTGCCCTTGCGCGTTTTGCAGGAACTGCCGGGCAGATGCTTCTCGACATCCGCGGCCATCGCGGCCGGGACCTCGTAGCAGTCGCCGCAGATCGCCGGACCCAGCAACGCCTCGACCCGGCCCGGTTCCGCGCCGAGTTCGCGCATCGCCTCCAGCGCGGCGGGCACCACCCCGACCCGCGCGCCGACCCGGCCCGCGTGCACCGCGGCGACGACGCCCGCTTCCGGATCCGCCATGAGCACCGGGACGCAGTCCGCGACCAGCACCACGAGCGCGACGCCCGGCCGGTCGGTCACCAGCGCGTCGGTGGCTTCGGCGGCCGAGGTCTCGGTGCCGTCCACGACGGTCGCGGTGCGGCCGTGCACCTGCTCCATCCAGGCCAGCTTGTCCTCGGCGAGCCCCAGTTCGGACGCCAGCCGCTTGCGGTTGGCGTAGACGTCGCCCGCGTCGTCGCCGACGTGGTCGCCGAGGTTGAAACTCTCGTACGGCGGCCGGGAAGCCCCGCCCGCCCTGGTCGTGACCACTCGTCGTACTCGCACCCCGCCATCCTGCCAAAAACGACGGCGACTGCTCTCCCGGAGCCTCGTGCACGGCAATGCCGGTTAGAACCGGCGCCAGCACTCACGAGGCCCGCACACTTTGCCGCCGCGCCCGCGCCCCCGACGGCAGCACGCTCGCCCCGCGTGAGTGTGCGTCGTAGCCGAGGCACACGGAAACGGCCGCCCCGAACGTGTCGGGACGGCCGTTGCCGATGAATCCGTGCTTAGCGCCGCATGAACGGGGGCACGTCCACGTCGTCGTCGGTCGGGTCGTCGTGGACCGTCGTCGGACGGCTCGGCAGACCGCCCGTCGCAGAACCGGAACCGATCGGCGAATACCCCCGCGTGCCGCCTCCGGGTTGCGGGAGGCCGCCCGGCGGGGTACCGGTGCCCGGCTGCGGCAGGCCCGACGAAGGCGTCCGCGGCGGAGCCACCGGGTAGCCGGAGCTGCCCGCGGGCGGCACCGGGGTCGCCCCGGTCTGCGGCGGGGACTGCGGGGCCGAACCGCCGCCGACCTGGCCCGCCGCGGCGGACGCGGTGCCGTTGCCCTGTTTGCCGCCGAACGCGGGCGGGTCGAGTTTCTTGTGGGTTGGCGCGCCGGCGTCGAAGCCGGCCGCGATCACCGTGACGCGGACCTCGTCGCCGAGGGAGTCGTCGATGATCGTCCCGAAGATGATGTTCGCGTCCGGGTGCGCCGATTCCTGCACGAGCGACGCGGCCTCGTTGATCTCGAACAGCCCGAGGTCCGATCCGCCCGCGATGGACAGCAGCGCGCCGTGCGCCCCGTCCATCGACGCTTCCAGCAGCGGCGAATTGATCGCCTTCTCCGCGGCCTGTATCGCCCGTCCCTCGCCGCGCGCGGAGCCGATGCCCATCAGCGCGGAACCCGCGCCGGACATAACGCTCTTGACGTCGGCGAAGTCCAGGTTGATCAGGCCCGGCGTGGTGATCAGGTCGGTGATGCCCTGGACACCGGAGAGCAGCACCTCGTCGGCGGAGCGGAACGCGTCCATCAGGGACACGCCGATGTCGCCGAGCTGCAGCAGCCGGTCGTTCGGGATCACGATCAGCGTGTCGCATTCGTTGCGCAGCTGCTGGATGCCGTCCTCGGCCTGCTTGCCGCGGCGTTTGCCCTCGAAGGTGAACGGGCGGGTCACCACGCCGATCGTGAGCGCGCCGAGCTTGCGGGCGATCTGCGCGACGACCGGCGCGCCGCCGGTGCCGGTGCCGCCGCCCTCGCCCGCGGTCACGAACACCATGTCGGCACCCTTGATGACCTCTTCGATTTCCTCGCGGTGGTCCTCGGCCGCCTTCTGCCCCACCTCGGGGGCGGCTCCGGCGCCGAGTCCGCGGGTGAGTTCCCGGCCGATGTCGAGCTTGACGTCGGCGTCGGACATGAGCAGTGCCTGGGCATCGGTGTTCACCGCGATGAACTCGACACCCTTGAGGCCGACCTCGATCATCCGGTTCACGGCGTTCACGCCGCCGCCGCCGATGCCGACGACCTTGATCACCGCAAGGTAGTTGTGCGGGGGCGTCATCGGGTCCGCCTTCCTGATCGTGATGTGCACATGCCGCCCGCCGGGGCCGGAAACCCTCAACCTCAACCCGAGAGTGAGAGTTATGTCAACCACCGGCGTCAAGGCAGGACGGTAGGCGCCGCGCAAGCTCTAATCCAGTAGCCACGCCGTGAGCGGCAAAGGTGTTTTGCCACAACGCGAAGCCGTGCGCAAGGCCGGAACCCGCCGCGAAGCCCGGCGCGAGGTCTGCTATGCGGGCACCGAAGCGACCAGCACGACGTCGCTCGACGGCTTCCCCGACGGCGAACCCCCGGCCTGCTCCACACTGATCGCGAACTGCTCCGCACCAGCCAAACCGTCCGCCACCACCAGCGAACCCGACGGTCCGCCAGGCAGCAATCCGGCCGGGCGCGGCGCGAGATCCGGGCCCATCAGCCAGGCCTCGTACACCTTCCCGGACTGGACCGGCGGCAGCCCGGACTGCATGAACATCACGCGGTCCAGCTTCCGCGAGATCACCACCGTGCCGCCGCCCCCGCGCGGAGACACGACGTGCTCAGTCCGGGCGTCCGGCGCGGTGAGCAACTCGGCCACCGGCCGGTAGCGGTCGCGCGCGGTGTCCAATTCGGACTGTGCGCTGGTGAGCTGGCTGCTGGTGTGCAGCGCGATCCCGCCGAACACGCCGGCCAGGGCGAGCCCGACGACGGCGGCCGCGGCGGCGATCAGCATCGGCCAGCGACGCGGGCCGCGCGGGCGCGGTTCGGCGGACTCGGTCCGCGGCGGCAGCTGGCGGGTCGTGCGCATGTCCGCCAGCACCCGGTCCTTCAGCCCGGACGGCGGCTGCTCGTCCATCGCCGCGCCGAGCCGGGCCGCGGTCTCGCGCAGTTCCCGCACTTCTTGCGCGCACGAGTCGCACTGGTCGAGATGGCGGCGGAACTGCGCCCGCTCGACTTCCGACAGCGCGTCGAGCGCGTACGCGCCGGCCAACGTGTGCATGTCCGGACTGCTCACGCCGTCACCCCCAGGCAGTCGCGCAGCCGGATCAGCCCGTCGCGCAGTCTGGTCTTGACCGTCCCCTGCGGCGTGTCCAGCACGTCGGCGACCTCGCGATAGGTGTAGCCCTGGTAGTAGGCCAGGAGGACGGATTCCCGCTGCAATTCGGTCAGCGTCTTCAGGCAGCGCCGCACCTGCGAGCGTTCCAGCCGGGTCGCGACGGATTCGGCGACCTCGTCGAACGGACGTCCGCGCGCGGCCTCGAAGGTCGCTTTCCGCTCGCGTTCGGTGCTCGCCCGCGCGGACCGCACCCGGTCGACCGCGCGCCGGTGCGCGAGGGTCATCGCCCAGTTCAGGACGCTGCCCTTCGCCGACGAGTAGCGCGTGGCGGTCTTCCACAGCTCCACGAGCACCTCCTGCGCGACCTCCTCGGACTGCGCGGGGTCCCGCACGATGCGGCGGACGAGCCCGTAGACGGGACCGGCGAGCTGATCGTAAAGCCGCTCGAAGGCGCGTTCGTCCCCCTTCGCGACCAGCGCCATCAGGTCCTCGGCGCTCGTCGAGGGCACCGCCGAGAGCCGGTCGGCCGGGCGTGCGCTCTCATCCATGGAGGGCTCCTGCCGTGTTCTGTCCGGTCCGGGCGACGACCGGGGCCTTGCGCCGCCACAGCGCGAGCCCGTGGCGACGGATCAACGCGGCGACACGGTGCGGTTGCAGCGGCCGGCCCAGCAGGAAGCGCGCGAGCGTGCGGATCCCGGCCGGACGGCGGACTCCTCGCAGCGTAGCCGTCAGAGCCGCGTCGCCGTCGCGGTGCAGGACGACGGTCAACGCCAGCAGCGCGTCCGGGCGCGGCAGGTGCATCCGGTACTCCCCCGCCATCTCCTGGAACGGCGACACGTAGAACTCCTTGTCCGCCCGAAGGTCTTCCCCCGGCCGGAGCAGGTAGGCGTGGCGGCCGCCGTAGGTGTTGTGCACCTCGGCGACCACGCAGGCGAGCGCGCCGTCGGGCGTGTGGCACCAGTAGACGGTGATCGGATTGAACACGTACCCGAGAACGCGCGCCGACGCGAGCATCGTCACCGGCCCGCCGCGCAAGTCCACTCCGCGGTGCGCGAGCCAAGAGTCCAGTTTGGACCGGATGTCGCCGGGCTCGTCGCGGTCGAAGTGGTCGCGGCCGTCGAAGCGGGCGAACGGCCGGAGCCACCACGGCAGTCGCGGCAGGCGGTCGAGGTCGGCCAGCCACAGGTACATCCGGTGCGCGAAGGAGTACGGCGGATCGGCCCGGCGGACGTGCGCGACGGTGGCGTCGTAGAGAGCGGTCACCAGGTCACCCCGAAACTGGCCGCGGCGCGGACGCCGGAGGAACAGCCGTCCTCGTGGAATCCCCAGCCTTGATAAGCACCGGCGTACGCGATGACGCCGTCGTTCAATTCCGCCAGACGTCTTTGCGCGGCAACGGATTCCGGCGTGTAGATCGGATGCTCGTAGGACATTTTCGCGACCACTGCCGCGGAGTCGAGACCAGCACTCGGATTAAGGGTCACGGCGTAGGTCGTCGCTTCTTCGAGTCCCATCAAGCGATTCAGGTCGTAAGTGACTTGAACGGCGTGCAGATCGGCACCGCAGCCAGGCGTCCGGTAATTCCACGAGGACCGGGCAGCGGGCACCGTCGGCAGCACGGCGGGATCGGTGTGCAGCCAGGCTTCGTTGCGCGAGTACCCAAAGGCACCGAGCAATTCCTGTTCTGCCGCAGTGGGATTCGCCAACAGCCGCAACGCCTGATCGGCATGCGTCGCGACCACCACCCGGTCGACCCGGTGCACGGTATCGGCATCGTCGCGCACCTCGACGCCGCGCGCGGTCCGCTGCACCGCGCGGACCGGAGTGGACAAATGCACGGCAGTCAGCTGCTTGGCCGCCCGCTCGACATACTCCCGCGAACCGCCGACGACCGTCCGCCACGCCGGCGAATTCCGCACGGTGAGCATTCCGTGGTTGCGCAGGAATTCGAACAGATACCGCGCCGGATACTGCATGGTGTCCCTGCGATCGGCGGACCACACCGTCGAAACGAGCGGCAGCACGAAATGGTCCACGAAATACCGCGAATACCCGCCGATCGCCAGGAACGCTCCGAGCGGAACGTCGCCCGCGTCGGCGCGGGACAGCAGCCGCGCGGCGTGCCGGTGGAACCGCTTCACCTCGGCCAGCATGAGCAGGTAGCGCGTGGACGCGGCGTTGCTCCGTTGCGCGAACAACCCGCGCAGGCCCTTCGCCCCGGCGTACTGCAGACCGCAGCCGTCGCAGCGGATGCTCATCGACATCTCGGTCTCGCGGGTGCGGACGCCAAGCTCGCCGAACAGCCTCAGCAACGTCGGGTAGGTGCGCTCGTTGTGGACGAGGAACCCGGTATCGACGGCGACCGTCCCGCCGTGCGCGCTCGGCACGTCGTGGGTGTGGGCGTGTCCGCCGAGCCGGTCGTCGGCCTCGAACAGCAGAACCTCGTGGCGGCGCTGCAGCAGGTACGCGGCGGTGAGGCCGGCGACCCCGCTGCCGATGACAGCGATGCGTTGTCCCGTGGTGTGGTGCACGGAAGGCATTCGGCACCGCCGCCCGGCCGGATTGGTACCAATCCGCGCGGCCATCGGCTCCGAAGCCCCGGTATGCCGAAATCCGCAGCTCACCGACTAGCCGACTTCGCCGAACGCCTCCTCGGCGCTCCGTTGCCGGTGGCCGTCCGCACCTGGGACGGGCACGAGGCCGGGCCAGCCGGGCCGACCGTCGTCCTGAAAAACCGCCGCGCGCTGCGCTGGCTGCTGTACTCCCCCGGCGAGCTGGGCCTGGCACGGGCTTACGTCTCCGGCGACTTGGACGTCGAAGGCGACCTCACCGAAGGCTTCCGGCGAATCTGGGCTTACCGGCCGCAACTGTCCGCACGCGACTTCGGCGAGGCAGTCCGCTTAGCCGCCCGGCTCGGCGTACTCGGCCTGCCACCGAAGCCGCCCGCCGAAGAAGCCCGGCTGCGCGGAAAGCTGCACACCCCCGGCCGGGACCGGTCGGCGATCTCGCACCACTACGACCTGTCGAACGCCTTCTACCAGCTGCTGATGGACGATTCGATGGCGTACTCCTCGGGTTACTGGTCCGAATCCGCCGATCTCGCCCGCGCCCAGCACGACAAACTCGAACTGATCTGCCGGAAACTCGGCCTGCGCCCAGGCATGCGCCTTCTCGACGTCGGCTGCGGCTGGGGTTCGCTGCTCGTGCACGCGGCGAAGCATCACGGCGTCGAGGCCGTCGGCGTGACGATCTCCGCCGAGCAGGTGCAACACGTCAAAACCCGCCTGGCGCAGCACGATCTGGACGACCGCGTCGAGGTCCGCAGACAGGACTACCGCGAACTCGCCGGCGATTCCTTCGACGCCGTAGCCTCGATCGAGATGGGCGAACATGTCGGCGAAGAGAACTACCCGACCTACGCCGCCACGTTGTTCCGCATGCTCAACCCCACCGGACGACTGCTGCTGCAGCAAATGTCCCGCGGCGCCGTCGCGCCCGGCGGCGGCGCGTTCATCGAGCGCTACATCGCCCCCGACATGACCATGCGTCCGCTGAGCCGCACCCTCGGCCACCTCGAAACCGCAGGCTTCGAGATCCGCGACGTGCACGCGTTGCGCGAGCACTACGTCCCGACCGTGCGAGCCTGGGCAGACACCCTGGAGCAACACTGGGATGAAGCCGTCGCACTGATCGGCGAGGCAGGCGCCCGGGTCTGGCGACTATACCTGGCCGGCGGCGCACTCGCCTTCGAGGAAAACCGCATGGGCGTGGACCAGATCCTGGCCGTGCGTCCCGACGAGAACGGCCGCACCGGAATGCCGTGGACGAGGGAGTGGGCATGATCCCGCTGCTCGGCCTCACCGCCGGAGTCACCCTGGCCGCAGTGACCCTGACCTTCGGCATCGCCCGCCTGCGCCACCGCTACGACACCATCGACACCTTCTGGGGCTTGGGTTTCGCTCTCGTAGCCGTGGTCTCGTTCCCCCTCGGCACCGGCCCGCTCGCCCTGCGCCTGACCACCGCCGCGCTCACTGTCGTCTGGGGCGTCCGCCTGGCCGTCCACCTGCACCTGCGCAACCGCGGCAAGCCGGAAGACCCGCGCTACCAGCAGATTGTCGAACGCGCGGGCCAGAACCCCGGCCTCCGGATCTTCGTGCGGACCTACCTGATGCAAGCCGTGGTCCTGTGGTTCGTCTCGCTGCCCGTGCAATTCGCCATGTCCGGCACGGGTTTCGGCGTGACTGCCTGGCTGGGAGTGGCGGTCTGGCTGCTCGGCTTCGCCTTCGAAACCGTCGGCGACGAGCAACTCCGCCGCTTCCGCGCCGACCCGGCGAACCAAGGCCAAGTCCTCGACACCGGCCTCTGGCGCTACACCCGACACCCGAACTACTTCGGCGACGCCTGCGTCTGGTGGGGCCTCTACCTGCTGGCCTGCTCGACGTGGCCCGGTGCCGCGACAGTGCTTTCTCCGGTCGCGATGACCTTCACCCTGGCCCGCGGCACCGGCAAACCCATGCTGGAGAAAGGCATGCGGCACACCCGTCCCGGCTACGCCGACTACATCTCCCGCACCAGCGGTTTTCTCCCGCTGCCCCCGAAAAAACTCACTCCCCGATGAGCCCCCGCAACAACTCGAGATGCCGTGCGGTCTCCTTCACCAAGTACTCGACCACCGTCGCCACCGTCACCAGCTGATCGCCCGCGAACCCCACCGGATCCTCCAGCGACCGATCCTCGAGGGCCTCACGGCACAACTCGACATTGTCCTGATAAGCGCTGCGCAACTCGTCGACCGGCAGGTCGAGCCCAACCGCGAACGCAGCTTCGCGCCCTGCCTCCAACTGCTCGGCCCACCGCTCCGGCCGCCCGGTGACAACGACGTCGTACATGGTGTTCTCCACCAACGCGAGATGCCACAAAATCCCGGCGGCGGTCATCAACTCGCCGGGCCAGCGAGCCTGCTCGTCGGTGAGCACGGAGCACTTCCACGCCACGGTCGCGCGCAGCAGTTCGAGGTCGTCGACCAGCTGCGCGCGATCGAGGCTCACTCCCCCGTGAGACCGTCGGTCAACTCGCGCAGAAGGTCCAAGTGCCCGAGATGGCGCGCGGTCTCCTCGATCATGTGCGTGACGACCCACCGCACCGTGAGCGGTTTGTCCCCCTTGAACAGCACCGTGTCCTCGAACCCCCGAGCCGCGACCACCGCCCGGCACTTCTCGACCTCGGCCTCGTAATCAGCGAGCAGCTGCGTCATCGGCAGCTCCAACGCGACCCGGAACTCAGCGTCCCGGTCGATCTCGAGCCGATCCGCCCACTCGTCCGGCTGCCCGTCCAGGACGACGCGGAACCAGTAGTTCTCGACGAGCGTGAGGTGGCACAACAACCCGGCGATGGTGGTCAGCTCACTGGGCAAGTGCTTCCGGCGAGCCTGCTCGTCGGTGAGCCCGGAGCATTTCCACACCACGCTGGCCCGCAGGAAGTCGAGAAACCCGGTGAGCTGAGTGCGCTCGTCCCCCGCCATCGGCGGGTCAGGACGTTCAGGAGCATTGGTCACCCCCGAAGTCTGCCGCACGAGGCCACCCGTTTTCGTGAATTACCTTGCGCGCAATGTAATTGCGCACTACCTTCACGGGTGTACGCATTCCCGACCGCATTCAAGGAGACAGCGATGCCCAGCCGCGACGCGACCACCCACTGGACCGGCGGACTGCAGAAAGGCAAGGGCGAGGTCACCCTCGACTCGTCGAACCTGGGCACCTACGAGGTGTCCTTCCCGACCCGGTCCGGCAATCCGGACGGGCACACCAGCCCCGAAGAACTCATCGCCGCCGCCCACTCGAGCTGCCTGGCGATGAACCTCTCGGGCGTCCTGGAATCCCAGAACCTGGAAGCCGAATCGATCGACGTCTCCGCCGAGGTCACCCTGGGTCCCGCTGCCGGCGGCGGCTTCGAAATCAGCGGCATCGCCATCACCCTGCGCGCGAAACTGGCCGGCGTGACCGCCGAACAATTCGCCGAACTGGCCGAAACCGCCGAGAAGACGTGCCCGGTCTCCAAGGCCCTCTCCGGCACCACCATCACCCTGGACGCCGCCCTGGCCTGACCTCGCGCGCCCGCCAGTTCCGTGAGGGGAACCTTCACGGACTCTGAGTCCCTCAGGGTTCCCCTCACGACCCGCGCGCCCGTTCCGACGCCGTGAGGGGTTCCTTCACGGACTTAGATTCCCTCAAGGGGCCCTTCACGGACCCGCCCCCGCTGCCGCGACGCACCAACGCCGCATTCGACGCATCCCACCGCACCCAAGGCGGCATTCGGTGCGCAACATGCACCCAACGCCACATTCGGTGCGCCCCACGCACCCAACGCCACATTCGGTGCCTCCCACGCACCCAACGCCACATTGGGCCCCTACGCAGCCCCACCTCGCGAACCCCAACGCGACCATCCGCTCAGCCGTGCGCACCCACCGCCCAACCGCAGCCAGTGCACCCGCCCAACCAGGCAGCCACACTCCCCCGCTCCCCGATACGAAGCCAAAAACGCGGCGCGGGGGGGGTGGTGTATGTATAAATAACACAAAGAAACAAAAAAACCCCACCCCC